>JBBEBG010000019.1 GCA_040882465.1 Gemmatimonadota bacterium | reverse complement strand
TACGCCATCCGTCCTCGGCCTCGTACGTAAATGTTATTTACTGACGATGCCTAACCCCTTGTGCTGGTTGTGTCCCGCCACCTCGCGGGCTGGTTGAGCTATATTTCACAAGGCTGTGGTGCCGACCGTCCTCATCTCCCGTAGGTCACGACGGAGGACCTTGCCATTCCAAGACCCAACAAGACCAAACATTCGAGGAAAGCAGACATGATGACGCGTAAGCCGGAGCTCATCGAAACCGCGCGGACATTGGCCTCATTGGCTCTCCAAAGGCTCCACCAAGACGGAACCCTCCGAGTGCGTCAAGGCGAGCAGCTGCGAAGGGCTCTGGCCACGGCAGCGACTGCTCTCCGCTGGGACTCGATCCCGGGCAGTAAAGACGATCGTGTTGCGGCAGCCACCAAGGACGTGGCTGAGCTGGCCGACGCAGGCGCGCAGTTGCTGGAGCGTGACCTCGTCGATCAGTTGACCGGGAAGAAAGGGGAAGTGCTGCAGATCAAGAAGGTTGCCAAGTCCGTTCACAAGTTGGCCGCCAACTCGGCCGTGTCCTACCCGACCGAGGTCGAGTACTCACACACAATGCGAAGCGGGCAGAGGGGCCTGGTCACGAAGACCGAGACACTCACCCTGAACGACGCCGCTGAGGCCCTGAACGCTGCTGCGACGCTTGAGAAGCGGCTGGTGGGCCTCGAGAAACTCCGGGACGAGATGATTAAGGAACTGAAGGATAGGCAGCGCCAGGTTAAGGAGATGAGGCAAGGCCTTCCCGGCTTCGTCAGATCGTCCAACGGGATATTGGCGGAGTTGCTCACTTCGTCTTACTAGGGACAAGAATCGGGCCCGAATGCGAGCGAGTGACCTCGCTGGAAATGCCCCCGATCTGATGTTGAGTGCAGGATTCAAGTCATGAAGTCGGTGGGACGCCCAGCCATCTCAGGATTTGGGGGGTAACCGACCATGATCTTACGGAAGCCAACGATCAATGATCCGCTGGTCGTTCTTATAGCCTGCCTGGCCTGGACAAACCCGTTGGCGGGTCAGGGCCTTCGGGACGTTGACCTCTCAGTACTTCGGGATATGGATCAGGCCAATTGGTCACTTCAGCCGCCTGATCTCTCCGCCGCTGCCGAACCGAGCTTTTCGAACCTGGCTCGGTCTGAGGCATCACCGAATTGGTCTACTCATTCGGTGCTTGCTCAGGCTTCCGCGCCTTCCCTTAGGCGCCACCTTCTTTTGGGTGCAGGACTCGGTCTCGCGGCGGGGTTCCTCTTGGGATGGCCCTTGGACGGCAGCCAAGATTCCGTGGCGTCTGCCGGTAGCTTTTGGAACTACGCCTCCGACTATTATTACAGAATCAACGGGAGCATTATCGGGGCACTGGTCGGTGGGAGTGTCGGAGGTTTCGTCTTCCTACTCCGAGACTGAACCCCTTGGCTTCGATGCTGCGAGTCGGGTTCGAGCGTGGACGCGGCTCTGACTTCAGATAACAAACGGGCGTGTCGGCTCCGGCGCTAAACCGCCTCCTCTGTACTCCTCGGCAACGTTGGAACGTTACGCGGATCCGTAGAATCCTGGTTAGGCCGGCATCCGAACATGCGAGAGGAGAATCATGAGCAAAGTATTCGTCAACATTGGACTTAGCCTCGATGGCTACATGGCACCGGAAGGAATGACCATGGAGAATTGGGACAAGCCTGAGTACAAGAACTGGGGCGCTAAGTGGGGTGCGCTGATGGCCTGGGCCCTCAATCAACAGTACATCCGCGAGAACCTCAAGCTCGGACCAGGGGGAGAGACCGGCCCGGTCAATGACCTGCTTCGCAGCACCACGGAGCGCATCGGTGCCAACATGATGGGCAAGCGAATGTTCGACCAAGGCGAGCGCGCCTGGCCAGAGGAGGCTCCGTTTCACACACCGGTATACGTTCTTGCCCATGAGAAACGCGAACCCTGGGTGCGCCCCGGTGGGACGACCTTTTACTTCATCGATGACGGGCCGGAGCGTGCCCTAGAGCTGGCTCGGGAATCCGCAGGCAGTCGTGATATTCGTATCGCGGGTGGAGCGGATGTGATCCAGCAGTACCTGAATCCGGGTGTCGTCGACGAACTGGAAATCGCCTTGGCACCCGTGTTGTTCGGCGGCGGGCGGCGTCTCTTCGAGAACCTACGCGAGCCCGGGCCGCAGTTTCGCATTGGCAAGGTTCTTGATGGTCCAGCCGCCACACACTTGCGCTATGTGCGTCAGTGAGGGCGGCCTAACAACCGGTTGCGGCGGACGGTACGTTGCGCGGCCCGCCGCTGAACCGGAGCGTTGGGCATCGCTCCGGCCGATTGGGGAGTGTATGGGACGGAACCATCATTCCGGCATGGACCACTCCGGGCTAGACGTCTCTGTGCGAGTGGCCGAACCGCAGGAAGTCGAGCAGGTTTGCTCGGTTCTACTCGAGGCGGCCAGGTGGCTCGAAGGGAGCGGACTGGCCATGTGGGAGCCCGATGAGCTAGATCCCGCCCTTCTCGCTCCCGCGGTTCACTCGGGACTCTTTGTTTTCGGGCTCGTTGATGACGAAGTTGCCGGAACGCTTAAGTTTCAACTTGTGGATCCTGAGTTTTGGCCTGAAGTCACGGGGCATGACAGCGCGTTCGTGCACCGCCTGGCCGTTCGACGGCAATTCGCGGGGAAAGGCGTTTCTTCAGCCCTGCTCGCATGGGCTCGAGACCGGGCTCGAGATTTAGGACTAGCCTATCTCCGCTTGGACTGTGACGCGCGACGGCCGAGGCTACGGTCATTCTATGAGACTCATGGGTTCAGGTATCACAGCGAGATTCGGTGGCGCTCATTCGACGTAGCACGCTATGAGCTGAATCTTGGTCAGGCCGGTGTTTCTGTGAGTGAAACACCGCCTTTGGCATCCTCGTGACCCGGGGAGCGCGAGTGAGATGAGCCGGAGATTCGCGACAGTGTCCGGAGTGGTTCTGACTCTTCTGGTGGCATGCGGTGGGGAGCAGAACGATCAGGAGGCGGGAATCGAGGAGCTGAACCTCGTCCAGGAGTGGGTGATCGACGGGCATGCCAACAACCTCGTGTCCGTATTCTGGATGGCCGCGGCCGAAGATGGCCGGCTCTTCGTGGCCCAGTCGTTGGAGGCGAAGCTGTTGGTCGTCAGTGACGAGGGTCAGGTCATCGGATCCTTCGGGCGGAGTGGAGAGGGACCAGGGGAGTTCCTGAACCTCGTCTACGGAGGACTCCGGTCGGACACGCTCTGGGTGTATGACGGACGTCAGCGCCGCGTGACCTTTATCTCGCCGGAGCTGAACTTCCTGCGGACCGCGCCGGGGGTGACGGGGCCGATCTTCCTGAGGAGCGCGGAACATGCGGTCGAGTTTGAAGGGGTCTCTTTTCAGGCGATGACGGCGGACGGTGCGATCTACGCAAGTCTGACCCTCCGCACCGCGCAACCGGGGTTCCCGCTGGAGCCGACCTTGAACCGGCGAGGCATCGTTGAGTCGGATGGAACGGTGCGCCGTCTGATCGCGACGTATGACGGGGGTCCGAGTAACTACCGAATCGAGATGCCGAACGTCATCGCGGGTGGCCGCTTTCCTTTCCCTATCCTTCCCTTCATGGAAATCAGCAGCGATGGGAGCCACTATGGTCAGGTGCTGACCTCCGTGGAGGGCCCGGACGCGGGCACCTTCCAGGTCATCTCCTTGGATGCCGAAGGCGACACCGTGTATTCGCGTCGGGTTCCGTTCGACATCGTGGAGCTCCCCTCCGTGGTGGCCGATAGCGTGATCGATGCCGCCGTCACTACCATGGAATCCAGAATCTCGGGAATGGGAGAGCCGTATCGCGACCTGGCCTGGGTGCCTCCCATGTACCCTCCGGTCGAGGATCTCGTGGTCGGCACGGATGGTTCCATTTGGATCCGGTTACGCCCGCGGGACGAGGGGACGTCGCGGTACCTGGTCCTGCGTCCGGACGGTGCCCCCCATGGCGAGGCGACGCTCCCGGGCGACGTGCGGCTCATGACCGCGAGTATTCGAGAGGCCTGGGGCGTCATCGTGGATGAGCTCGACGTCGAGAGTGTGGTGAAGTACTCCGTCGCGCAGGGGACTCGCTAGCCGATCGCAGCTCCACTCTCTTGTGACTGCGCCGGGTAACCCACCGAAGGCGAACCATGGCCCTCCCTCCAGACTCCCAGCGGCGGTTTTCGGGTCGCGTCGAGGACTACGTCCGGTTCCGGCCGCGGTATCCAGGCAAACTCGTGCCGATACTTCGAGAAGAGATCGGTCTCGACTCGCATTGGACGGTGGCCGACGTGGGATCGGGGACGGGTTTCTCCGCCGAGCCGTTCCTCGACAATGGGAATCCCGTATTCGCGATTGAACCGAATGCCGATATGCGGCGCGCCGCAGTGGCATGGCTGGGAGCTCGCAAGGGGTTTCGAAGCGTCGCGGGAAGCGCCGAAGCGACAGGGCTCGACGACGCATCCGTGGACCTGGCGGTGGCCGGGCAGGCATTCCATTGGTTCGACCGGGTCGAAGCCCGAATGGAATTTCTTCGCATTCTCCGCCCGCCGAAGTGGGTGGCGCTCTTCTGGAACACCCGGCTTCTTTCGGGAAGCCCGTTCGATGAGGGGTACGAGTCTCTCCTCACGCGGTTCGGAACGGACTACGGCGCCGTACGCCACGACCGAATGGATCGCGCCATGCTGGCGCCATTTTTTGGTGGCCGCTTCACGCGACGCACGATCCCGTGCGAACAGCGCTTCGACTACGAAGGGCTAGAGGGAAGGCTCCGTTCGTCGTCGTACACACCGCCGCCGAATCACCCGAACTACTCCCCCATGATCAGGGCGCTTCGAGAGCTCTTCGATGACCATCAGGTCAATGGCATGGTGCTGATGCCCTATGAAACGGAGATCTACGCGGGACAACTAGGACGAGCGTTCGGCAACGTGTGGCCGACGGAACTGTAAAATCGTGCCCGATCTGACGCGACCGGGGGGGGACGAACGGCTCGGCCCCGAACCCGCTCGTCCGGCTAAGGAAGGGGTGTAGTCCGCGCGGGAGCCCGATCCCGCAACGGCGCGAGCCCGTCCCGGACGTCCTCGAGGGTGCTTTCGAGGAGCTGACCGCGGAAGCAACCGAGGACATACGGATACTCCCGTGTGAGATGGTAAGCGTATTCGTACGTTCGACCCTCGACGGCTATGGTCGTGGCACGGCCGTGGCAGGCATCGAAATCGGCATTCGTCAGTAGAGTGCCATCCGCATCCCTCATTCCGAGGATCGGGAAGCCATCGAGCGACCATCCGATGAGTTGGTCCGTATCCGCCCCCGGCATGCACGGCGATCCGTTGTGATAGTGGTATTGGGAATTGGCCTGGGGATGCCCGTTGCAGAGGTCCTGGATCTCGTGTGCGGCGGCGTCCAGTCCCGCGTCGTCGAGGGCGTTGTACAACGCGACTCCCGTGATCGTGAATCCGATCATGCCCATGGGAAGACAGCCCGGCTCCGGGGCGAACACTGGAACGGCGGGGATCGTGAAGCGAAGATCCTGGGCGGCGATGCGGTTGGGATTGGTGTCGTATTGATAGACCGAATCGCTTGGCGCGATCGGGAAGATTCCCGTGGGCTGTTCCACCGGTAGCCCGTTACCCTCGAAGACGAGGTGGGCCGGCGTCCGCGTTAGAATGAAGGCCGCGGAGGGCCAGTATACGCTCCCGGCGACATGCGGTTTTTCGGCGGGATTCCAGGTTTCGCCGTGAAACCAGGGACCGTCATGGCGGGCACCCCCCATCCGAAAGTTGAAGCGGCAAGCGAAGACGTTTCCGGACGCCGGTTGGTCCGTCACGCGGCCGTCGCCGACGGGGAGCTCCTGAGCCCTGGCGGTTCCAGGAGCCCACATAGCGAAAAGCGCCACCCAGAGGACTCCAAGGGTCCCGGAGAGATGTGGCCGAGTGGTCATCGGATGTCTATCGTCGAGTGAGGGAGGCGCGACGGGTCAGGCTCACATTAAATCTACCCCGAAACTGGATCATGGACGACGAGGACCCCGATGCAAGAACGATTTTTTCCGACCTCGGCGGCGTTGCGGAAGTGGCTGGCGACGAATCATGACAAGGAAAACGAGCTCTGGGTCGGACTCCACAAGAAAGGATCGGGAATGCGGAGCATCACCTGGCCGGAGCTTGTGGATGAACTTCTTTGCTTCGGCTGGATCGACGGAGTTCGCAGGACGGTCAACGAGTCCAGCTATTCGATCCGGGTCACGCCGAGGAGGGAACGGAGCATCTGGAGCAAGGTGAACACCCGCCGTGCGAAGGAGCTCATGGAGCTCGGGCTTATGGAGCCGGTAGGCATTGCGGCGTTCTCTCGCAGGGACGAGGCAAGGTCGGGGGCGTACTCTTTCGAGCGGGACGAGGCGAAGCTGACGGAGGGGGACGAGGACGAGTTTCGATCAAAGGAGGCGGCTTGGCGTTTTTTCCAATCGCAGCCCCCGTCGTACCGAAGGGCGGCCCTGCGATGGGTGGTCAGCGCGAAGCGGGAGGAGACTCGACGAAGGAGGCTAGTGAATCTGATCGAGGATTCTGAGAGGGGCGAGAGGATCGGTCCGCTTCGACCCCGCCGATGAATCGGCGGCGCGTCTGAGGGAGGAAGCCGCGATGACCGCAGGGTATTCCGGCACGCCGCTGGTCCAAAAGCTCGGGATCAAGCCCGGCATGAGGTGCGCAGTGCTGGGTCCCCCCGAACACTATCGGGACCTGCTGATCGGACTCCCCGATGATGTGAACTTCGTTGGCGAGTCCGCTTCCGGTCTCGACTTTGTTCATCTCTTCGTGCGAGGGGAGGACGGCCTCATGGACCGCCTTCGGAGACTGCGGGAGAAGATCGCCCAGAACGGGATGATCTGGGTATCTTGGCCGAAGAAAGCCGCCGGAGTCAGAACGGACCTGACGGAAGACCTCGTCCGCCAGGCCGGCTTGTCGGCGGGCCTCGTGGACGTGAAGGTATGCGCGGTGGATGAGATCTGGTCAGGGCTCAAGTTCGTGATCCGGAAGGCGGATCGGCGCTGAGCCGGAGTGTACCCAGTGACGGTTGCCGTCGAGAGCCAAGGCGAAATCGAAGTGAAGACAGACAACCTCCGTTATCCCATCGGTCCCCTCCGCGTCCAGCCCTCCCTCTCCGACGAAGAGAGGCGCCGGGCGATCGAGGAGATCGCCGCCCTCCCCGCGGAGCTCCGAAATACGGTCGCGGGGCTGGCGGACGCGCAGCTCGCCACCCCCTATCGTCCCGGGGGCTGGACGGTGCGCCAGGTGGTGAACCACATCCCCGACAGCCATATGAACGGCTATGTTCGCTTCAAGTTGGCGGTCACCGAGGACGGGCCCGCGGTGAAGACGTACGAGGAGGCGGCGTGGGCCGAGCTCGCGGACGGTCGGGAGGGGGACATCGAGGTTTCGCTTCGGCTGCTGGACGCCCTCCACGAGCGATGGGTCGCCTTCCTTCGCTCGATGACCCCGGCACAGTTTCAACGGATCCTGAGGCACCCCGAGCTCGGGACGATCTCCGCTGAGTCGTATCTCCAAACCTACGCATGGCACGGCCGCCACCACCTCGCGCAAATTTCCGGCCTGGTCGAACGCGAAGGATGGTGATGCAAACACACCTTTCGGGAGGCTGAATGCTCAAAGCCGCGGTGCTGCTCACGATCTCGAACGTCTTCATGACCTTCGCCTGGTACGGCCACCTGCGTCACCTCGGGCGGGCACTGTGGATCGTGGTGCTCGTGAGCTGGGGCATCGCCTTCCTCGAGTACTGCTTCCAGGTCCCCGCGAACCGGATCGGATTCGTCGCCGGGATGAGCGGAGCGCAGCTCAAGACGATGCAGGAGGTGATCACCCTCGTGGTCTTCGTGATCTTCGCCGCCTGGTATCTGAACGAGCCGATCCGCTGGAACACCGTGGCGGGGTTCGCCTTCGTGGCCCTCGGCGCGACCCTGGTCTTCGCGCCCTGGTCCCGCCCCGCGGGGATGGAGCCGCCCAGCGCCCCGCCACCCGCCTCTCTCAGCATCGAAGCCGCGCCCTGAGTCGGTTGGCCGGGCGCCTCCGGGCTGCGCCGCCCCACCTGCCTTCCGAAGGAAGTCCCACATGGCGGAAGTCATCCGACTCGAGCGGTGCGAGCTTCGTCCCTGGAAGAAGAGCGACCGGGCTTCGATCGCGAAACGGGCGAACAATCCGAAGATCGCCATCCACCTTCGCGATCGCTTTCCCTATCCTTACAGGGAAGCCGATGCGAAGTCATGGCTCGCCGTCGTCACGAAGGAACGGCCCCCGCACCATGCCGCCATTGCCGTCGGGGGCGAGGCTGTCGGCGGGATCGGAGTGCATGTTCAGAGCGACGTCCATCGCCGGTCCGCGGAGATCGGATACTGGCTGGGCGAAGATTTCTGGGGGCGGGGGATCATGACCGAGGCGGTGCGCGCTTACACCGAGTACGCCTTCGAGACTTTCGACATCTGCCGGCTCTTCGCGGGGGTCTTCGAGACGAATCCCGCCTCCGCGCGGGTTCTGGAAAAGGCCGGATATGTCCTCGAAGGACGACTGAGGCGAAGCGTCTACAAAGACGGAAAGATGCTGGACCAGCTCCTGTACGCGCGGGTCCTGGAAGAGGAATCGCCGGCACGAAAATCCGATTGACGATGGGGCGTCGCCACCCTACGCTTCTCCCAGGCGTTCAGGGCGCCTCCCGTCCGCGGAAAGGACCGAGTCCACCTGGAAGAAGGCGGTTCGAAGGCGATCCAACGAACCTCCTACTGGCCCGATTCGAGCGGACGCCGGGCACGCCTGAGGAGGCTCGTCATGCCCCGTCGTCACCTTCCCGTCCGTCCCAACCTCCGACAGTTGAAGCGCCAGGCGAAGGAGCTCCTTCGCGAGATCCGCGCCGGTGATTCCGAGGCGCTCGCTGATTTGAGGGCGTTTCACCCCGAACCCCTCGACCCGGCCGAGGCCAAGCTTAATGACGCGCAACTCGTCCTCGCGCGGAGCTACGACGCGCCGAGCTGGCCTCGCCTCGCGCTGGCGTGCGACCTGGTCGCCGCGATCTGGCGCAATGACCTCTCCGAGGTCCGGCAGCTCGTCACGAAACACCCGAATCTCCTCCACGAAAGCGCCCTCGTGCGGGAGAGCAACTGGGGGCCGCCGATGTCCTACGCCGCGAATCTCGGGCGGGACCGGATCATCCGGTTCCTCCATGGGCTCGGGGCGGAGGATCAGATGCACGCGCTCGGGCGCGCTCTCCTCCAGGGCAAGCTTGGGACGGCCCGCCTCCTCCACGATCTCCTCGGCCAACCGACCCCTCCGCGGGACGCGCTCGAGGGACCCGCGTATACGCTCGAGCCGAAAGCGACGGCGCTCGTCTTAGAGCTCGGCGGTACGGTCTACGATGAGTATGGACAGAGGCTCGCGCCCGTGGACGTCGTCCTCGAGACCGACAGCCGGAAGCCCGAGGCTAAACACGCCATCCTGGAGATGTACGTGGAGCATGGCCTCGCGCTTCCCGACACGCCGACGATGGCGCTCCACCGGGGGCGCCTCGATCTCCTCGAAGAGCATCTGCGGCGTGACCCCGGACTCCTCGGGAGGACCTTCACTCACGAGGAAATCTATCCTCCCGAGGTCGGATGCCACGACGAGGTCCTGGCCACGCATGGGACGCCGCTGGCCGGCGCCACCCTCCTTCACATGTGCGTGGACTACGACGAGGTGGAGATCGCCCGCTGGCTCCTCGAGCAGGGGATGGATCCGAATGCGAAGGCTACGGTGGACGCAGAGGGCTTCGGGGGTCATACCGCGCTCTTCGCGACCGTCGTCTCACAGCCCGCCTACGGGGTCAACTGTTGGAAGCAGCGGGACTCCGCGACCTTCGCCCGAATGCTCCTGGACCGCGGCGCCGACCCGAATGTTCGAGCTTCCTTACGGAAGCAGCTGCACCCAGGTTACGACGAACACACACTTCACGAATACCGGGACGTGACGCCCCTCTCCTGGGGCGAGCGTTTTCATCGGAGGGAGTTCGTGAGCCGCGCCTCGATGAAGCTCATCGCGGCCCGGGGGGGGATGCCCTGAGGAGGCGGAAATGAAGTGGATGCTCGGGATGCTCGGGATGACGATCGGGGGTTGGATCGGATGGGAGGTCGGGTCCCTCGTCTCCCTCTTCACTGCCTTTCTGATCGGTATCGTCGGGACTGCGATGGGCCTGTACCTCGCCAACCGGTTCGTGGCCGAATACCTCCCCTGAAGGGTCAGCCTCGAAGCTCTCGCGGGATCAGCGGGTGATCGTCGCGGATGCGGCGGTCGAGGGTGCAGAGCGGCGTGCGGCGGGCGAGGCTGTGCGCGGTGAGAAGCCGGTCGAAGGGATCGCGCGTCCAGTCGAGCGACATCGCCTGGAGGATGAGCGGGAGGAGCGGGGCTTCATCCACCACGAATCGCGGGTCGCTCCCGACGGCCGCGACGAAAGCCTCGCCCTTCACCTTCAGCTTCCCGGCTTCGGAGAGGAGGTGGATCTCGAGGAAGGAGACGGGGGACACTCCCCACGGGCGGTGCGCCTCGAGCCAGTCGAACTCGGCGAGCCGCGGGTGATCCGTCACCGCCCAGAGAAGGAAGTGCGTATCGAGGAGGAGCTTCAACTCGCTTCCTCGGGGACGACCTCACCCTCCTCGCCTTCCCACCTCCACCCCCAACGGCCGGCGCGGCCGGCGTCGGCCACGGTGATCAGACGCGAGTAGTTGGGGGGCTTCGCGACTTCCCCTTCTTACTGCATGCCACCTCGCCGCAATCACCTCTTCGAGCGCTTCCCAGCGCGCCATCAACCGAGCCGCCTCCATGGCGAGTTCCTCCCGCTCCCCTTCGAAGCGGCGCCGCGGGGTCTTCTCGAAAGCTCGGGGGAGCTAAGGGGGGCCGCCAGCGGACGCCATGCCCCTATGATGCCTATCCGTATGGCCGCGGATGACCGCTTGACCAGGTTGGAGCAGCAGCTTAGCCGGGTTGATCCGCCGGGCTAATCGTCAGTCGCGGGTGCCCGAGCGAGGTCGCCCTCGGTGAGCGGAGCCACTCGACCCAGTGAGCGTCACGCTTCCCTTTGCGTCAGTCGCCGGAGCGGCATAGAATCACCGCACTCGATTCAACCCCGCTTTCCTGAGCCTGTCCGCCACGCCGCGAGGCCTTCGCGGCGCTGAGCCTCAGCCCTCATCAGAGCCCGCACGCGGGAGCTGCCCATGCGCTCGTCTCGAGTCACGGCGGTGATGTGTGCAGCCGTTGCCCTAACGGCCGTCGCGGCCGCGTCGCTGTCGGCGCACCACAACATGCGGGCCGCGTTCGACTTGAATACGCGCCTCACCCGCACCGGCACGCTCACGAGGATCGAATGGTTCAATCCGCACATTCACCTGTTCGTGGACACGCAAGACGATCAGGGTCAGGCCGAGCGGTGGTCATTCGAGGGACCGGCTCCCGGTCGGCTTCAAGCGAATCGCCCCGCCATTGAGGCGTCCGTGGGCAGGTCCATCACGGTCGAGGCCAGCCCCGCACGAAGCGGCGACAGGTCCGGTCTGATACGAGAGCTCCGGCTCGCCGAGGGCCAGGTGATCGGGCTGTGTCCGCAGAATTGCTGACGACTGCGGAAGGATCCTCAATGCAGAGATCGTACGCGATCGCGGTGGCGGCGATGAGGGCCGCGCTCGCCGCGGCCGTGTGGCTCGCACCTGCATTGGCCCAGGGCCAGGCCGAGACACCCGAGCAGGCGGCCGCTCGAGCGAGACAGATTGCGGCCGCCTTCGAGGCCAACGCGGGCGTGATGAGCGTGTACGGCCGGGACGGAACGGTCGTGCGAACTGCTGGCGAGCGCGCGATTCAGACTTGGCCGGCGTTTTCGCCAGATGGCACGCGGCTGGCCGTGAGCCGGCGCAACCCCGCGACGGACAACACCGAGATCTGGGTGATCGATCTCGCAACAGGCGCCGGCGCACGGATCACGTCCGGCTCCGCGCGCGTTGAAACCTCGCCCGTGTGGTCTCCCGATGGCCGCCAGATCGTGTATGCCGCCAGCGGTTCGCCCGGGCCCGGGATCTATCGACGGGCCGCGGATGGCAGCGGAAGCGCGGAGTTGCTGTACCAGCATCCCACTGGGCCCAATCTCACAGACTGGTCGTCGGACGGGCGTCTCCTCGCCTTCTACGACAACACGAGCCTGTACTTGCTGCCACTCGCCGGACCCGGAGAGCGGAAGGCCATCGAAGTCGGTCCGCAGGCCGCTGCTCGTGGCGGCCGCTTTTCTCCCGATGGCCGGTTTCTCGCCTACGTGTCAGGGCAGTCCGGACGCGGAGAAGTCTGGATCCGATCCATTGACACCGCCGCACCGGCCGGACCGACGCTGGAGGCCGCACCGCGTCAGGTGTCCGACCGCGGTGGCGTGGGCATGATCTCGTGGCGGATGGATGGCGAGGAGCTGTACTACTTGGATGCGAACCAGGACGTCATGGCGGTGGAGGTCAATCCTCCAGCGTTCACCTCCGGAAGCCCAACGCGGCTCTTCACAGCCCCCTACCGTCTAACCGGAACCATCAGTGGCGCCACGGTCAGCCGCGACGGGCAGCAATTCCTGTTCAACGTCGCACCTCCTCCGCCAGATGCGCGGACGCTGGCCGTCCATGACCGCGCCGGCCTGCGCGTGGCGACGCTGGGCGAACGCCATCCGTATTTCAAGCCGGCGTCCTCGCCCGACGAGACGCGCGTGGCGGTCATCATCAACTACCAGAGCAATGCGGACCTGTGGGTCTTCGACGTGGCGACCGGTGCGGGAACGCGCATTGCCAGACTAATCGTGCAGGAACTCAGCGAGATGTCATCATTCGTCTGGTCGCCGGACGGCACCCAGTTGGCGTACGTGGCGCTGCGCGGCTCGTACTACGGCATCTATCGCAAGTCCGCCACGGGCGAAGGCGAGGAGGAGTTCCTGTATCAACACTCGGGCACGCCGCTCCTCTCCGACTGGTCGCCGGATGGGCGCTACCTTGGCTTTTTCACATGGGAGACTCCCGGAGCGACGATGTCGGTGGTGGCCGTTGACGGCCCTCCCGGCGCGCGTGAACCAACCGAGATCCTCAGTTCGCGGTCCAGTAGCCTGATGGGGCCGTTCTTCTCTCCGGATGGACGGTTTGTCGCGTACCAGACTGGCGAGTCCGAACGCTACTCGATCTGGGTTCGCGGCTTCGACCCTGACGGCCCGGAGGCCGCTGCACCAGCCTGGCAAATCTCCGATGGCGACGCCTGGGGAACAGGGTGGGACTGGTATGGGGACGTTGGGAAAGTCGTCTGGCCCCGTCAGGGTCGTCAGCTTTATTACATGTCAGCGAACCTGGATGTGATGGCGGCGGAGGTGACAGTCGGTCAGGACTTCGAGGCGGGTCGGCCCGAGCTTCTGTTCAAGGCGCCTGCGATGTCGGAGCTCGGTCACGTCACCCGCGATGGCGAGCGATTCTTATTCGCCGTGCCGCCGGCTCCCCCGCTCAATCAGATCACGCTGTTCGATCGCACCGGCAGGGAGCTGCGTCGCGTCGGGGAACCCGGTTTGTACGGCAGCGCCGCGTTGTCGCCGGATGGTTCCAAAGTGGCGGTGTCGCGGAGAGATCCCCAGACGGGACGCCCCAGTGTCTGGACGGTCGAAGTCTCCACTGGCCGGAGCGTGCAGGTCACCACGCCTCCCGACGGGCCGCACGACGATCTCGTCCAGTGGACTCCGGACGGCGCATATGTCGCATGGGTGTCCCCCGACGGGTGCGAAAGCCAGCCACATTGTGAGCTCTATCGGAAGGCCTGGGACGGCGCCGGGGACCGTGAGTTGGTATTCCGCAATGCGTCAGGCGTGCCGTTGGAGAGCCTCAACTTCTCGGCGGACGGCCGCTTCCTCAGCTTTGCGTCCGGGGCCGCGCTGTTCGTGGTGCCGTTGACCGGGAGCGACGCGCTCGCGAGGGAGGCCATCGCCTTCCCCGGCGACGAGTTCGAGCGGCGATGGCCGACCTTCTCTCCCGATTCCCGGTTTGTCGCCTATATGTCAGAGGAATCTGGGCGCGGAGCTGACTACTACGTCCGGTCATTCGACGCGGCCGAAAACACGATTGGTGAGATGACGTGGCGGATCAGCACGCATGGCCCTGCGGTGGGCGGCAGTGTCTGGCGGCCCAATGGCAGGGAGATTCTCTACACCAGGCGGCTGAATGGCTCACCGCCGCCCGCGGGTC
Source organism: Gemmatimonadota bacterium (assembly GCA_040882465.1). Taxonomy (NCBI): domain Bacteria; kingdom Pseudomonadati; phylum Gemmatimonadota; species Gemmatimonadota bacterium. The sequence goes on along the minus strand of JBBEBG010000019.1, from coordinate 12,765 downwards.
AGGTGGAGGTGATGGCCGTGGAAGTCACCACGACGCCGACGTTCCGGGTGAGCGAGCCGCGTGTCCTGTTCGCCCTGCCGGCTCCGACGCCGGGGTTCACGTCGCGCGCGTTCCAGTCCTTCACTTCCGACGGTCAGACCTTCGTCGTCCTGCTGCCGGTTCCCTGAGCCAATACACAGAGCCGGCTCCTCGACGAATAGGGAATTCAACCACCCTCCTGGGCGTCTGGCCGAAGCTAGGACGGGGAGTCGAGAAGGTCCAAGAGTTCTCTTGAGGCCGGCCGCTGCCCGATAGCCACTGGAGACGGACGGATGTGGGGCGGGGCGCGAGAGCGCGAGCGGGGGTGAGGGGCGGAGGTCGATCCGAGATGCCGACGTGGCGACGGATGGTCCGGACGGTGGGAAGACCGATGATGAACGAAATGATCCGCATCTCTCGCCGAGCGTGTCACCGGATCACTTCGTAAGCGCGTACATTCGGAGGTACTGCACGTCGAGCTCGTCGGTCCAGATGCCGGCGATGAAGTCGGGGCCGATCTGCCGGACCTGGAATGCCTCGGGGGTCTCCACCATTCCCAGGAGGTAGCCCTCGGGCGCGAACACGCTCCACTCCTCAGGGCCCGTGGACCACCGCATCTTGAAGTGGCGCACCCATAGGTACCCCTCCGAGTCTTCCAGCAGCTGTGAGAAGGCGGGGATGGTTTCCGGGTATTCGACCTCGAGGAGCGCCCGCTCCACACTCGGAAGGTCCCGATTGCTCAATGTCGCCGCGAACAGCGTGGACTCGCGGAAGCCGTCGCGGTCGGCCTCGGTCGTCGTCAAATCCAAATGCGACGCGCGAATCCGGCTCTCGCGACCGTCGGCGAGCGAGATCCGACGGACCTCGAATCCGTGGATGCTTCCGACGTACAGGCTCCCTTCCCCCGCGACGAATGCGAACGGCTGTCCGAACGGCAGGGATGGGATGACGGATCCAGGATCTGGCAGGGATGGGATGACGGATCGATCATAGGTGAGTGAGCTTCGATCGCCTTCGGCGAACGGTGGGACCGCTACACGATAGCGGTCCGGTCCGTCCTCCGCGCCGATCCCGCCACACCATCAGCAGGCGTGGGACCATCCGATTCCCCCTTTTTTTTCGGAGCTTCCCGGATCCGACGTTCCGCCCTCCACAGGCAAGGACGTCCGGGTGCCCGCGGAGTGCAAAGGCCGCCTCCCGCCTCAGGGGCCGCGCCAGCGCGACTTCCGAGTCCGCACGATGCTCCGGCCCTCGACGGCGTCCAAGACCTCGAGGAAGCGCGGGCGGCGCCGGTAGGTTTCGCGTAGCTCCGCGACGCGCTCCTTCCACTCCGACTCGCGGCCTAGGGATTTGAAGATGGGTCGCATCCTCCGGAGATACGATCCGGCGGCCTCGTAGGCGGCCGGCCTCGCTTCCTTCAGCCATGCATCCAGGGCGCGCTCGTAGATGGCGAGGGCACGGTCCGGGTGGGACTCGGCAACGGCCGCGGCCACGCGGTCGGCCCGCGGCTCTCCGTACTCATAACGGGGATTCCGCGACCGACCCTCGGCTTCTTGGATTCGATCGTACCAGCGGAGCACCTCCTCCGGTCGCTTCGCGGCGATGGCGAGGTCCATGAGGACGTCGTAGTGCGGCCTCGGGGAGGTCCGGGCTCGTCGCGACGCGAAGGCCAGCTCGTCCGGCACGGGAAGGGGCCAGTCGTCCGCCACCCGGATCTCGACTTTCCCCCTCTTCGAGGTCGTGATTCCGATCGGAGGATCGCCCGTCTCCAGGAATCGCTCCGCCGCACGCCGCACTGCTTCGAGGCACCCGGATTTTCGCGCCGCAGCGCACAATTCCTGGTAGGTCGCGACGCTTGGAAGGTCGAAGAGCCGCCATGCGGCGTGCGCGGCCACGACCGGCCACTGCTTGCGGCGGCGCGCCATCTCGCAGAGGGACCCGGCGAGTCCGGACGCGATCCCCGGAAGGGTGTCGAGGGTGGCTTCGATACCCTCCCGCGCCCATCGGGCGGCGTCGGCGTCTTCGCCTTCCGCGATCAGGTGGTCGACGAGGCGCTGATAGCTGCCGGTGGCCCGCGCCTCGGATTCGAGGATGGGAAGCCCCTCGCTCGACCGCCCGGCGTACTCCAGGGCCCGGACCCGCATGTCGGTGATCCGGTCCCGCTCGTAGTCGCGCGCGAAGGAACGAACCGACCCACGCCAGCCAGCCGCCACCGACCTATCCCCTTCCTTCAACCGGTCGGCCAGCGCATCGGCCACCCGGGACCAGTCGGCGGGAGGATAATCCGCGTCGAGAACCGGGTCCGCCGCGCTCCCGACCACCTCGTAGTCATCCTCCAACAAGGCGTCGACCGCGAACAGAAGTTTTTCGAACCCGCTCAGGGAGGACCGGACGACGGCGTCGAACACGACCGGGAGGCAGTCGTTCAGAGCGATGGCGGTGTCGCCCTCATCGTCGGCCCGACCCACCTGTTCGATACCGCGACGAATCAACTCGCGCCCGATCGACACCACCTCGTCGAAATGTCCGCTCTGGGCGAGGCCTTCGAGGCGGCGCTGGAGCGGCTGGTAGTCGGGGATCTCCCTCTCGCTCGTCCAGTTGTTCCGCCATGGCTGGATCGCGGTCACCCGGAGGAGATCCCGGTGGGCCTCCTTCACCAAAGCCCCAACCTTGCCTTCGGCGAGCGCGATCCGTTCGCGGAGGTCGGCACTTACCTCCGGGTACCGCTGGACCAGCGAGCCGATCAGCACCGCGAGTTCGTCCGCGCTCCGGCCGCGAAGATACGCGCGGACCTCTTCACCGCTGTCGGACCGGGAACGTCGGGACGCTCGGCCCCGCGTCGCGCTCGAGTGGACCGGCTCCGGTTCGTCGTCGAGATCTTCGTCAAGACCGAACGACTCCTCGGCCAGAGCCTCCCAGCGAGGATCGTCCGGATCGGCCCGCGGCACGTCGAGATCCTCGGCCAAGGCATCGAGCAGGGCGACCACCACCGCGACGGCGTGTTTGCACTCGGTTCCCACCGGACAAGTGCATTGGGAGGAAAGGGATCGGACTTGTCCCTGCTTCGTCCGTTGGACCGTGACGACGTACGGTCGGGTGCCCGTCACCGTCGCGAGGAGTTGATCGCCGCTGGCGATCCTCAAATCCTTGACGCGATCCTCCTGCTGATAGCTTCTCCCCCGAGACACGCTCCGGCTGCCCGCCCATTGCTCCAGGTCCTCCCAAGTCAGGGTTGACCAGGAGTCCGGCCCGGGTTCCTTCCGTCGATCATTGCGCGATTTCGCAACCACTGGCTCGTCTTTGAACCCGGATCGTGCGGTCGTGAGATGATGGGGGGGAAACACCGCCTGAGGCCTTACGCCGTGGGGACTTCCTGAGAAGAGGTTTCCTCACGACGGCGGCACCCGGACGGTGCGTAGCCATCGTATCCACTCCCGGCACCACGTACAAGGCCTCTCCGCGCAGATCACGGCTGCGACTCCACCCGTAATCATGTAGGGGATACCGAGCTCTTCGAGCGGCCCGATGAAGAGGCCGATCAGATCAGGATTGCTCACCGCCGACCAGATCCCGAGCCCGGGCCCAGGCTTCGCTCTCCGAGAGCGCCGGGTGGGGGCCATGGTAGGCTCAAGAATCGCCGACAGCCGCTTGTCCGGCAAGAAACTCCAGGCGCCTTCGCCTCCCTCACCACTCCGCGCGCCATCCCCTGACAGGCGATGAGTTAGAGATAGTCGCTGAGCTGAATGATCCGAAGTCCTACCGATTCCGGGATCCGCCGATCGTTGGTCACGAAGGCCGAGCACCCCTTCAGGAGTCCGGCGGCGAGTTGAAGGGCGTCGGGGGTGCGCACTTCCCATCTGGCCCGAAGCTTTGCTGCGGTTCTCAGGAGACGGTCGTCCAGTTCCACGACCTCCAGGCCACGGCTGCGCGTGAGGAGGGCTTCGTACCGCTCAGCCAGAGCCAGATTTCCGGCTCGGTACGGGACCACGAGCACCTCAAGAAGGGTGATCGCGGAGGTGACCAACTCCAGATCGCCTTGATCTGCCGCCATGAAGCAGGGGCGCAGGATGGGGAGGTAGCGCGGGTGGCGTTCCACCAGATAGATGATGGCGGCCGTGTCGATCGCCACCGGTCCCGAACCCAGGTCGGAGATCAATCCCACGCGGCTCTTTCGGACTCCACGTGCGCTGCCGCGTCCACCTTCCCCCAGAGATCCTCTCCCAACCCCTCCAGTTCCAGGATGGAGTGAAGCTCCGGCTCCTCCACCGCCTCTTCGAGAATCCGAGTGACTTCCTGGGCTACCGAGCGCCGCTCCTGTCGAGCCCTCTCCCGCAGTTTGGCGTAGAGTGGGTCCGGAAAATCCTTGATGTTCAGCGTGGCCATGAATCCTCCTTTATGGAGGAAAAATGGTGGCGCGGGCGCGGAGGGGCAAGGGGCTGCCCGCGCCCTACGCCAACAACAGCGGCGCGAGCGCGAGCCGGTCCCGTCCGCGCGTGGAGTCGCATGGCCGATCCGGCCATGTCCCCGGACGCTTGATGCCGCTGGGTTGCAGGATGGCCGCCCGCGTCCCGTGTCATCCACCGGTGGGTCCCCGCCGCCGTCGCACCGGAGCTTCGTACCGCGGGTGCTCTCTATCGCCCACGGCGTCCGACCGCCACTCCGCTCTACCCCGCGGTCCAGCATCACCTCGAGACGCTCCTCGCCGTCGCCGAGGAGACGGATTCCATGGGGTGGGGCCTACCCGGGTGGGTGGAGGCGGACTTCCGCCGGTACCTGAGGTGCGGCGTCCCGGCGCATGGCTTCGCCCGCGTGCGCTGCGGCGACTGCGGCCAGGAACGGCTCCTCGCGTACTCCTGCAAGGGACGGGGGATATGCCCGTCGTGCAACGCCCGGAGGATGGCGGAAGTCGCAGCGAATCTGACGGACCAGGTACTCCCTCATCTGCCCGTCCGGCAGTGGGTGCTCTCCCTCCCCAAGCGGCTCCGACCGTTCCTGCACCGGGACCCCGAGGTGGCCGGCACCGTGCTCGGGATCTTCGTGCGCGCCCTTCGCACGACGCTACGACGGACCAGTCCGACGGCGCCCCCGGGTTCGGAGCTCGCGGCGATCTCCTTTCCGCAGAGGTCCGGCAACTCCCTGAACCCGCGCTACCACTTCCACGTCCTCGCCATGGACGGGGTGTTCAGCGAGGCTCGACCGGCTGGGGCCAGTGCCTAACCCGACGGCCCTGCGAAGGAGGTCCGCTTCCACGAAGCCACCGGGCTCGGGCCGGAGCACTGGGCGGAGCTGGCTGGGCTCGTGCAACGCCGGGTGCTTCGCGCGTTCCGTAGGCGAGGGCTTCTCGCCGAGGACGCTGCGGCCGACATGCTCACATGGCGGGGCAGCGGCGGGTTCAATGTGGATGCGTCGGTGCGGATGAGGGAGACGACCGGGCCGGCCTCGAGCGGCTCGTACGCTACTGTGCCAGGGGGCCTCTCGCCCTCGAGCGCCTCCATGCTCCCGAGGGAATCACCTCTCTCGCCTCACCCGGCGCTCCGCTCCTCTACCGCCTCGCCGCACCGGACCCGGACGGTCGCACCGAGATCCGGCTCACCCCGATGGAGCTTCTCGAACGGCTCACCCGCCTGGTCCCGCCCCCACGCATCCACCGCCACCGCTATCACGGCGTCCTCGCGCCCCATGCGAGGCTGAGATCCGTCGTCGTCGCCCTCGGCAGGCCGCACCTGGAGGTGGCTCCGCTCCCTCGTCCCGCCGAGCCCCCCCGCGAGGCCGCCCCGACGCCGGCCCCGATACCGGTGCCCGCGGTGAGCCGCCTGCGCACGTCCGCCCGCATGTCCTGGGCACGGCTCCTCGCGCGCGTCTACAAGGTGCTTCCGCTCCTGTGCCCCGCCTGAGGCGGTGAGATGAGGGTCATTTCGTTTATCACCGACCCTCCCACCGTCCAGGCCATCCTCCTGCATCTGGCGCTTCCACACCGGCCTCCGCGACTCACGCCCGCGCTCGCTCCCCCGCAGGCCGAACTCTCCTTCGATCAGACGCCCGCGTTCGACCCCTCCGTTCCCGAGCCTCTCCCCGAGCTCGACTTCGATCAGTCTCTACCGGATCACTGGGACGCCTGACCTCTTCCCTCCTCGGAGCTCCGCTCCGCGTTTGGCCACCCTCGCCCCTCCTCCCATCCTCCCGGCTCATCCGGACATGGCGCCACCGATGACCACGTCCTGACGCCCCGGCCGGTTCCTTCACGTACCCGGCCTCTCCCCACCACTTCGCTCCCGGATTCGTTGCTCTCCCCCAGACCCGTGTCCGACCTCGGCTGTCGCGTTCGCCAGGCGGTTTGAATTTCCTGTTCCTTGGAGATTGACCCTTGGTTCCGTCAAGGGGTATTCTGAGGCATGAATTACATGGACCGCATCATGATCGAGCCGGGGAAACGGGGCGGGAAGCCGTGTATCCGTGGGCTCGGGATTACGGTGTACGACATTCTGGAGTACTTCGCCTCCGGGATGACCGAGGACCAGATCCTGACCGACTTCCCGGACCTGGAATCCGAAGACGTTCGGGCGGCCCTGGCCTTCGCTGCCGAGCGTGAGCGAAGGCTCGTTTCGATTCCCCCCGAGTGAAGCTCCTCCTCGACGAGAACCTCTCGCCGCGTCTCGTCAGCAGCCTTTCAGACGTGTTTCCGGGGCCGGTCCAGTTCGAGACGTTGGCTTGGCACGAGTGGACGACGCCGCGATCTGGAATTACGCCCGAGACCACGAGCTCACTATCGTCTCCTAGGACTCGGACTTCCACCAGGTGAGCTTTCTACGTGGCCCGCCCCCCAAGGTCATCTGGATCCGGCGGGGGAACTGCTCGACCGGCGACATCGAGGCCATTCTGCGGTCGCGGAGAGCGAAGATCCTGGAATTCGAGGCCGAGGAGGGACCCTCCTTCCTGGCGCTCTCGTGACGGAGCACGACCGAGGCCATGCACGCCTTTGCACCGTACGCTTTCGAGACGTTCGACCTCTGGTTCAGCGACCGCTACCGCCCTTGATTTCCACCTAGCCTCGCAGCTCTCGTGGGATCAGCGGGTGATGGTCGCGGATGCGGCGGTCGAGGGTGCATAGTGGCGTGCGGCGGGCGAGGCTGTGTGCGGTGAGAAGCCGGTCGAAGGGATCGCGCGTCCAGTCGAGCGACATCGCTTGGGCGATCAGTGCCATGAGGGGCGCCTCGTCCACGACGAATCGCGGGTCGCTTCCAACCGCCGCGACGAAGGCCTCGCCCTTCACCTTCAGCTTCCCGGCTTCGGAGAGGAACTTGATCTCGAGGAAGGAGACCGGAGAAACTCCCCACGGGCGGTGCGCATCGAGCCACCCGAACTCGGCGATCCGCGGGTGATCCGTCACCGCCCAGAGAAAGAAGTGCGTATCGAGGAAGGGTCGCCCGGGCCCACGCGCCGGCGGGGGGCGGGGTCTTCTTCTGGAAACCCCCAGGCGCGGCGCGGTTCCCGCTGTCGCGGAAAGGGGATGGGGCGCTGGAGGGTGGGTCGGGACTTCGACGCGGCGCTTCCGCGGACGAGGAAGGCGGCCCCAGCTTCGCGGCATCGAACGTCCCTGATTTTCACCGCCCGCCTTACCAACGTACATTCTCGCACTTCGTGCTGCGCCGTCCCGAACCGTTCTCGCACCTTCGCGCCATGCACCCGCTCGAGACGTACCTGAAGGAGCTTCGCGACATCCGCCTCTCGGGGGGCGGCGTGAAGGAGACGTCGTACTATGCTCCGCTTGCGGCGCTCCTGAACGAGGCGGGGAAGGGACTTCGCCCGAAGGTCCGCACGATCGTGAATCTACGGGACACCGGGGGCGGGATCCCGGACGGTGGCTTTTTCACCCAGGACCAGTTTCCGAAGGCCTCGGCGGAGGAGCCGGCGGAGGGGCAGCTCCCGGAGCGGGGGGCGCTCGAGGTGAAGGGGCTCGAAGAGGACGTTCTCGCGATCGCGGAAACGGAGCAGGTGGAAAAGTACCTGGGCCGCTACGGACAGGTACTCGTCACGAATCTGCGCGACTTCGTCCTCGTGGGCGCCGACCACACCGGGCAACGCCGCGTCCTCGAATCCTTCCGGATCGCGTCGTCGGAGGACGCCTTCCTCGAAGCCCTGAAGCACCCCCGCAAGTCCGCCGCCGAGAGGGGTGAGCCCTGCCTCGAGTACCTGAAGCGCGTCCTTCTCCGCCCGGCCCCGCTGGCGGAGCCGAAGGACCTCGCCTGGTTCCTCGCCTCGTACGCGAAGGATGCCCTCGCCCGCGTCGAGGCCTCCGAGCTTCCCGCCCTCACCACCCTTCGGGAATCCCTCGAAGGCGCGCTCGGAATCCGCTTCGAGGGAGAGAGAGGGGAACACTTCTTTCGCTCGACGCTGGTGCAGACGCTCTTCTACGGGGCCTTCTCGGCCTGGGTGCTCTGGAGCCGGCAGGGGGGAGAGGGACGCTTCAACTGGCGGGAGACGGTCTGGAACCTCCGGGTCCCGATGATCCGGACCCTCTTCCACCAGGTCGCGAATCCGGCTCGCCTTCAACGCCTGGAGCTCGTCGAAGTGCTCGACTGGACGGCGGAAGCGCTGAACCGGGTGGACCGCACCGCCTTCTTCACCCGCTTCCGCGAGGAGCACGCGGTCCAGTACTTCTACGAGCCCTTCCTGGAGGCCTTCGACCCCGAACTCCGCCGACAGCTCGGCGTTTGGTATACCCCGCCCGAGGTGGTGAAGTACATGGTGGCGAAGGTGGATCACGTTCTCCGCACCGAGCTCGACGTCGTGGACGGGCTCGCGGACCCCCGTGTGGTCGTCCTGGACCCCTGCTGCGGCACCGGAGCCTACCTGGTCGAGGTGCTGCACCGCATCGAGCGGACGCTCCGCGAGAAGGGGGACGACGCCCTCCTCGCCACCGACGTGAAGAAGGCCGCGCTGACCCGGGTGTTCGGCTTCGACATCATGCCCGCCCCCTTCGTGGTCGCCCACCTTCAGCTCGGGCTTCTCGTCCAGCAGATGGAGGTCCCCTTCGCGGAAGAGGAGCGCGCCGGCGTCTACCTGACGAACGCCCTCACCGGGTGGGTTCCGCCCAAGGACCCGAAGGACCAGCTCACCATCGCCCTCCCCGAGCTCGCGGAGGAGCGGGACCAGGCGGACCATGTGAAGCGGGAGGCGCCGATCCTGGTGATTCTCGGAAATCCGCCGTACAGCGGGTACGCCGGCATCGCGATCGGGGAAGAGCGCGACCTGACCGATGCCTACCGGATTACGAAGCGGGCGCCGAAGCCGCAGGGGCAGGGACTGAACGACCTCTACGTGCGGTTCTTTCGGATGGCCGAGCGGATGATCACCGAGATGGAGCCCCACCGGGGGGTGGTCTGCTTCATCTCGAACTATTCATGGCTGGACGGGCTTTCGTTCACCGGAATGCGGGAGCGGTTCATCGAGCGGTTCGACCGGATCGACATCGATTCGTTGAATGGGGACAAGTACCGGACAGGGAAACTCACCCCGGAGGGGGATCCCGACCCGAGTATCTTCTCGACCGAAACCAACCGGGAAGGGATCCAGGTCGGAACCGCGATCACGACCCTCGTTCGAAAGGAGGCGCACGAGACCACCGATTCGATCCGGTACCGCGACCTGTGGGGGAAGGGGAAGCTCGCCCAACTCGAAGGAGAGAGCGAGGCGGTCGGGGCGGTCGAGTACGAGGCGCTCCGGCCGGCGGCGGAGATCGGGTACCCGTTGATGCCGCGGAAGACGGCGGAAGGGTATCTGAGCTGGCCGAAGCTGCCGGAGCTGTTTCCGCAGTCGTTTCCGGGCATCCAACCGAGTCGAGACGAATTTCTGGTCGACATCGATCGGGATCGGTTGGAGGCCCGGATCGAACGATACATGGACCCCGGCGTTCCCGATTCGGCAATCGGGGCGGAATATCCGTCCGCGATGGCCGTCTCCGGCCGCTTCGACGGCCCCGAAGTCCGCAAGTATCTGGTGGGGCGCGGAACGCAAAAGGGGAGGATCATCCGATACTGCTACCGGCCCTTCGACGTGCGGTGGCTCTATTGGGAGCCGGAGACGAAGCTGCTCGACGAGAAGCGGAGCGAGTACGTTCCGCACGTGGACGGAAATATGTCATGGGTTGTCCTGCCACGAACTCACCGACGTCAGTTCGATCCCCCGGTCGTGACCAGCCGCCACGGATCGCGGCATATCGTTGAACGGGGCGCGAACCTCTTCCCAATTTCCCTCTTGGGGCCAGACGCGCCAAAGGACCTCTTCGCTCAGTCCGAGTCGCCCACAACATCAGTGGGTGATCGTCGCAACAATTTGTCGGCTCTTTCCAGGACCTACATGGACGACGTTGGTGCCGGTGGGGACAGCGCTTCCGCCCTATTTCATCACGTCATAGCGGTCCTCTATTCTCCTTCATACCGCGCGGAGAACGAAGGCGCTCTCCGCCAAGATTGGCCGCGCGTACCGTTGCCCGGCTCGCGGCAACTGCTCGATTCCTCGGCCGAGCTCGGACGTAGGCTTGCGGCTCTGCTGAACCCGGAGTCTCCCGTCGTCGCGGTGACAACGGCCGGAGTAACCACTGGCGCGATGCGCCCGGAACTGCGGGCCATCGCCCCCATCACGAGGGTCGGCGGAGGCCAGCTCGATCCGGATGCGGGGGACCTCGACGTGACGGCCCGCTGGGGATACGCCGGGGCACGCGGCGTGACCATGCCGGGGAAGGGAAGGGCGGAAGCGCGTCCGTACACGGAAACGGAGCGGGATGCGATCCTGTCGTACGGGGATGCGAGCGATCCGCTGGTACTCCTCGGAAATACCTGTGTCGACGTGTACCTGAATGATCGCGCCTACTGGAGGTCCATCCCGTCCCGGGTCTGGGAGTACACGCTAGGAGGCTACCAGGTGATCAAGAAGTGGCTGAGCTACCGAGAGAAGGATCTCCTCGGCCGCGGGCTGAAGCCGGATGAGGTCCGAGAGGTGACGAACATCGCGCGACGAATCGCGGCGATCCTCCTCATGGAGCCGGAGCTCGATGAGAATTATCGAACGGTAGCCGAGTCGGCGCGGCGATCAGAGGTACACTGAGGGGTAGCATGGCAGGGAAGGGCCGAGCCATCCCGGAATCTTGCGATTCGTGATAAGTCCCTCCAGATCATGAATTGCGACGCGACGGATTGCGACGTGTGCAGAGGGATTGCCCCGTACGAGGGTTCGCGTAAGTTCGGATCTGGAGGGTGTTTGCGACTTGGTAGTGCGGAGATAAGTAGTTATACGCAACGGCAAACCGAAAATCGGGTCGGAGGCGTCCAGATCAGACGCGCGAATGGTCCGTTCACCAGCGATCAGGCTGGCAAACGACTCGCGGACCACGAGCTATACCAGCCCGATCCATCAGCGGAGTGAGAAGTTCAGCTGCGTCCCATGATTCGACACGACTGGATACAGCTCGGGAAAAGCGCGGTAGCGGCATTCTTTACCCCGCCTCCGATCATTGCTGTGCTCCAGAAACTGCCGGGCCTAGCCATCGTCCTAATCGCGTCCTACTGGCCGGGTCGCCTCGCCGCCGCGAGCCTCGCCGTCATACTGCTTGGCTGGCACCTAATTGGCATTCCGATTTGGAGTTCGCGGGTTGCCGAGGCCTCCCGAAGAGATGCCCTCCCGGTACAAGGAACAGCCAGGGACCCGCGAGAAGTCCACTTCATCTTCTGGAGTACCTTGCTCGGCATCGCCCTGTATGCCACGCTGGTCGGAATGATTGTGACGAGCGCTGAGCCCCTGTATTCTCAGTTTTGAGGCGAGCGTGTTGAGACAACGGGGACTGAATCGCCGATACGACCTGCATCCGTTGGCGGATCTTTCGCGCACCCGGGAAGGTGTCAAGCCGGAGGACGCCCGGAGGGTAAGCTCATAGCTGATCGCCCGAACTACTGTTTCAAGGAATTGTCCCATGGTCGTCGTCGCGTATGTGATCGTACTCGTCGTCAGTCAGTTCGTTTTCACCGCGGGCGTGATCGGAGTGGGACTTATCGGTGGCATGGTTTTCGCTCTGGTTCCAGAACGACTGCGCATGCCGTTCCTCGGATTCCTCGGCGGTGTGGCAGGTGCCGTGCTGACCGTCTTCGCTGCTGAACTCCTGTTTGGTTGGATCGCTGGCCCGGAATCAATTGGCTGGGGATCGTTCGCCGCTGCTGTGGTCCCCTTGGCCATTCCAATTGTGAATGATTGGAGCAAGTACCGGAAATTGCGGCTCATTGAGAACGACGCACCGCCCCGAGTCGCAGAATTTGGGGCGTCATCATCGTCAGCTCTGGGCACCACTCCAATTGGGGCAATCGTAGGCATTCTCCTTGGTGCTATTCTGTTCACTTGACTTGCCGAGGCGGTAGAACGAAACACTCGTTCTCGTTGTACGTGACCAACTCCGAACCGAAAGACGAAGTTTCTTTCTTGAGGATGATCTCGAAGACTTGGGGCGGTTTGCCGCAGCGTATAACAACGCGTGTGCCGACTCCGGGCCTTCGGCCCTCCGTTGTAACCCTTCGCCTTGGCACGTGCCGTGCAAAGCACGGCCCGCGCCAAGACTCAGGGTTCGGCAACGCTGGAACGTTATACGCCATTGCCGATTCATCTCGACGAGACGTTGGAGCGCGGAACGCTATGCCTAGGGGAACGCAAAGGGCTTAGATTGTCTTGATGTCGCTTCGATTCGAATGGGATTCCCTGAAGGCG
>JBBEBG010000018.1 GCA_040882465.1 Gemmatimonadota bacterium | reverse complement strand
TCGTCGACCTCGAGGCGCGCACCGTGCGAACACTTAGCGACTTGGAAGGTTCTAGCTTCTATCCGAGTTGGACCCGAGACGGGCGAATCTTTGCTCGGAACGAGCGGGCGGATTTCCGTGGATTTGTTCTCGTGGACAATGTACTGTCTTTGCCTCCAATGCCACTCAGCGGTCTGGGATACCGGAAACCCGTAGTCGAGTGGTCAGAGGCATTTCCGCACTCACCGCTGCAATCCACCGTTTTTACTCTGGTCCTCGTCTGGGCACCTTGGAATCTTCATGCGTTTGAGGCGCTACAGGCGCTACAGGATTTTGCCGATCGGGTATCAGCAGGATGGCACGATGTAACGGTATTTCACGCGGTTGAGTCCGGTATAATGGAAGAGGAAGTAGCACGTATCTTGACTCAGAAAGGCATTGCGGTCACGCGAATCCACAGTGAACCAGATTACCTTCTCAACACGATGGTTCACAGTCAGAACCCGACCTTTTTGCTTTTTGCGAACGGAATGCTTGTTGACTGGATGCACGGCAACCGAACGCTCTCTCAGTTGTCTGCGTGGGTTGATGGCGCAGAAGTAGCGAGAGACATGGGGTGGTGAAGAGTCAATCCCAAAGTTAGTTGAAACAGAGGCGACCTTCGACTCAGGCGACGGCAGATGAACTGCGCTCGGAAAGATTGATCCCGAGGCCCTTCTGAATGGCAACCTTGAGGTGTGGGAGGTGCCGGTAGCCGAGCAACCTCCTGAGCCGGGGCTCGATCTCGAAGAGCGTTTCCTCCTCCGTCGCCACGCGGAGGAAATCGTCCGCCTCGCACGGGAGGCCCGCCTCCCGAACTAGTCATGTTGGCGACGCATCTCCCGGCGGGCCCGCAGGAGAGGCCTTACCGCCGCATCGCTGCCAGCTCGTCGTACGCAATGCCCACCGCCAGCGGAAGGCGTGACGCCGTACCTCCGAACTCGAAGCCCGGCAACGCCGTGAGCGCGATCGCCGCTTCGCGCGAACTTCCGGCCGCGAGCGCCCGTTCCGCGACCCCGATCACCGCCAGGAAATAGTCCCGCTGGAAGGAGACGTCCTCCCGCGTACCCGTGGGCGGTGCGCCCGCTTCGTTGTGCCCGAAGATGTAGATCGCGTCCGCGGGGTAAATGGGAAGGAAGGTCTCGATCACCTGCACCCATCCGTGTACGGTCCCGCCCGCACCGGCATCTATGTTGGGCCATCCGTGGTTGTTCAGGAGGTCCCCGAGATGGACGACATTCGCTTGCTCGAAGTAAATCGCGCTGTCCCCGCCCGTGTGCGCGGGGCCGTAATGCTTCAGGTGGATCGTTTCGTCGCCGATGGAGAGCGAGGTCTCGTCGGTGTATGTCGTGTCGGGGAAGGCGCCTTCATCCGGCGGAGTGCTCGCACGACCGGCCACGCGCCGCTGGTTCTCCAGCGACCGCTCGTGAGCGACGATCCTCCCCACGGCGGGACGCAAGACCGCGTTCCCTCCGATGTGATCCGGGTGATGGTGGCTGTTGATCAGGACGTCGATCGGGAGCGTCGTGCGTGCGCGGACCCCCTCCAGGAGCAGTGGGGCGGTGTCCGCGAACTGGGAGTCCACGATCGCGACCCCGTCCGCGTTCATCAGCCATCCGACCGTCCCTCCCCTCTCAGTGAAGATGCCCACGTTGCGACGGAGCGGGACGAATTCTGCCCGCGTCCTCCCGAGGAGACTCGACGGCCCTGCGAGGGCGCTCCCGGCGAGGCCGAGGGCGGAGACCTTCATGAAATCGCGGCGGCTCCAGCTCATGTTTTCCTCACGGTCAGGGGATTCGGCTCTGCATCACGGGACCCGCAGCTGAAGGGCGTGGCGCCTCACATGCGCGAGTCCCGTCTCGTCGCGGAAAACGCCCAACACATCGTCCGATCCGAACTCGTGTACCTCCAGGCCGGCGGGGAGCTCCAGAGTGCCGACGAGCTCCCCTGTCCGGTCGTCGTACAGCCACCAACGCTTGGTTCCCGAGGCCCAGGGATCGTATTCCTCGACCCAGACGCGCCCTCCCTCGCCGACGACGATCCGCTCGAATGCCGGCCGGATGTCGGGGACGAGGTCGGGGCCGAATACCGCCTCGACGTGTTCGATGCGCTCAGGGACACCTCCGGCTTCCTCGATCGCGTCCGCCTTGAGCTCGGCGACGTCCGCGTCCGTGAGCTCGACATCAAGCGGCGGGAATCGGCTGAGCCGAAGGAGCTCCCCGTCGAAGTTCCAACGCCGAAGCTCGAACCGGTCATTCGGCCCGCCGACGATCCCGTCGTCGAGGACGCCGTATGCGGCGTCCCGTCCCAACGGGAGCTGGGCGGTGACCGCCATCATGAAGTCGCTCGCGGATCCATACTGCATCTGGAGCCACTCCTCCCCCGGGATGGCGAGGACGGGGCCCATCAGCCGGCCTGTCGGGTCGAAGAGGGTGAAGCGGATGGAGTCTCGCTGGGCGACCGTCGCCCCCGCGGCGAGACCGGCCCCGAGCGTCCTGGCGCGGGCAACCGCGAGAAAGCGACGGTCCTCCAGGACATGCACCCGCCAGAAACGCGTGCTTGTGCTTCCGAACACGGTCCGCACGATGGGCTGTACACCGTCGAGCGGAAAAATGGTGATCCGGCTCGCCTGTTCGTCCCAGGCCCAAACGCTGTCCGCCGTGACGAGGGGAACCGCCGTGAGCGTGCGAAACTGCCCCGGTTCCTCCCCCTGGCTTCCGAGACGCCGAAGCAGAGCGCCGTCGCGGTCGAAGATCCCGATCGTCCCCGTGCGTCCGTCCGCGACGAGAAAGGATCCGTCCGGAAACGATCGGACGGCCGACACCGAGCCAAAAAAAGACATCGGCTCGTTCGGGTCCATCTGCACGAGGTCGAGCTCCGGCTCGGCCTCGACCGACCCGAGGGACGGGTACTCCGAGGGTGCCCGGGTCCCGGTTACCGTCTCGCGCGCAGACTCCGGCATGGAGGACGGGGCGGCTGGCCCCATCAACCCAGGCGCTTGCGGAGCTCCCGCGCAGGCGACACAGACGAAAGGAAGCACCAAGCCGGGAATTCTCGTCGCCCTCACCTCAACCCACCTTTGCGGAAGTCGTCCCTGGGACCGCCTGGCGGCGGATCCGAAACGGGGAAAAGGTATTCCGGAACGAGGTGCCGAACCAGGGTGGGCTCGCGAGTGGTTCCGGGGATCCCGCACAAGGGGGCGACGACGGCGCCTCAGGCCTTGATGCCGTGCCGCGACGGGGTTAGGCTGGCGCAGCGCCCATCCCTATGAGACTCCCCTTTCCGGCCCCCACGGGTACCTCTGCCCTCCTCTGCCTGGGCCTTTTCGCCGCGGGGATCACCCCCACGCCGGCATTTGCCCTTCAACAGGTCGAGGAGCACGACCATCCGGCCGCCGACGAGGGTTCGGCCGCTCCCGAAGCGGCCGCCACCACCAACCGCGCGAACTTCACCATCGCGGCGGCCCGTGTCTCGGAACGCCCGGAAATCGACGGTGACCTGAGCGACCCGTCCTGGGAGCGAGCGGCGGAGGTCCGGGACTTCGTCCAACAGGAGCCGGCCGAGGGCGAACCCGCCACCGAGCGGACGGAAGTGCTCGTCATGTACGACGGCGCGACGCTCTTTTTTGGGCTGCGCGCCTACGATTCGGATCCGGGCGGGGTCGTGGCCACGGAGCTCCGCCGCGACGGCAATCGAATCCTCGACGAGGACAATTTCCAGATCATTCTCGACACTTTCATGGATTCCCGGTCGGCGTACATGTTCGTCGTCACGCCGCTCGGGGCGATGCTGGACCAGCAGGTCTCCGAAGAAGGGGCAGGAGGGCGTCGGGGTACGTCGGGAAATGTGAATCGCGACTGGGACGGCGTCTGGCGGGCTTCGGCCCGGCGGACTTCGGAGGGGTGGACCGCGGAGATCGCGATTCCCCTGGTGACTCTCCGTTTTCCCGCGACCGACACGCAGTCCTGGGGGATCAACTTCCAGCGAAACGTCTCGCGGAAAAACGAGGTCGCCTTTTGGGCCCCGATCCCGCGCGCCTTCGGCCTGACGCGGGTCAGCCTCGCGGGCACTTTCACCGACCTTCAGTCGCTCAGCCGGGGACGGGACCTGAGGATCAAGCCCTACCTCGTCGGGGGCGGGAGAAGGGAGGTCTCGGGCGGCGAGTCCGAGAATTCCACCTCCGGCGATGTCGGGCTCGACGTGAAATACGGGATCACCGCAGGGCTCAACCTCGACCTCACGGTGAATACCGATTTCGCCCAGGCCGAGGCGGACGACGAGCGGGTGAACCTCACGCGTTTCGCCCTCTTCTTCCCCGAGAAACGCGATTTCTTCCTCGAGAACGCGGGGCAGTTCAATGTCGGGACGACCGCCTCCCTCGGGAGGATGGCGGACCTCTTTTTCAGCCGCCAGATCGGGATTTCCGAATCCGGAGATCCCGTCCCGATCGTCGCCGGCGCCCGCCTGACCGGAAAGATCGGGCAGCACAATATCGCGGTCATGGACATCCAGACCGATGAAACGGGAAGCTCACCGGGAGAAAACTTCCTGGTCGCGAGATACAGCCGCGACGTCTCGAGCCGGTCGCGTGTGGGTGCCCTCTTCGTGAATCGGCAGGCGACCAGCGGAGGCCACTACAATCGGACGGTCGCCGCGGACCTGGTCTTCGCGCCGAACGCGAGCTTCACCGTGAACGGATTCTTCGCGGCAACCCAGTCTCCCGGTGTCTCCGGCGGAGAGCTCGGCGGGCATCTGCGGGCAGCGTGGCTCGACCCGTCCTGGAACCTCTACGCCGAGTATACGGACCTTCAGGACAACTTCAATCCGGAGGTGGGATTCGTCCCACGCGTCGGAATCCGGACGACCAAACTCCACATCGAACGGAATCCCCGCCCCGGACGATTCGGCCTCCGGGTCCTGGAGCCGATGTGGAACGTCACCTATACGACGGACCAGGACGGCCGCCTGCTCAGTCGTCAGTTCCACCACATGTTGGGAGTGCGCTTCGACAGTGGTGCCTACCTGAACTTCTGGCACAACCGATACTTCGAGCGGCTCGACGATCCCTTCCGGGTCGCGTCGGGCGTCGTCATCGCGCCGGGGGCATATCATTTCTACGACTGGCGCGTGTCCTACTCCAGCAACCCCTCGCGGCGCGTCACCTACAGCGTCTCCTGGGACCCGCAGACCTTCTACGACGGCGACCGGACGGACATCTCGCTCAGCGCGGGGGTGCGGATTACCTCGCAACTCGCGACGACGGCCCGGTTCACGCGCAACGACGTGGATCTTCCCGCCGGAGCCTTCGTGGCGGAGGTGGGGTCGCTCCAGCTCGACTACGCCTTCTCGCCGAACACGTCTCTCCGCACGCTGACGCAGTACAACTCGTCGAACGAGCAGTGGAGCACGAGCGTCCGCTTCCGATACATCTACCGCCCTGGAAGCGACCTCTACATCGTGTACGACGAAGTGCGGCGGGACGTGGCTGGAACCCCTCTTCCCACCGAGTTCCGGGACCACCAGCTGGTCGTGAAGATGACCTACCTCGTCTCGCTCTGAGGCGGGCTCAGCGGGCCGAAATCGCCACTCGAAAACCGATGAAGGGACGGCCGGCCCCCGGATCGGCACCGCCTCGGGTGGCGGCACGCACGTTTTGGAGCCCGTCCGAGAAAGACCCGCCCCGCATGACCCAGAGGGCGTCAGCCTGAAGGTCGAGGGGAAGTCCGGCAGGATCGTACGGGTAGGGCTGGAAGGGGCTCCGGGTCCACTCCCAGACGTTCCCGCTCATATCGGCGAGCCCGTGGGCGCACTCGGCACAAACAACGCTCCCCACGGGGGCGACGTCCGTCCCCTGGAAGTTCGCTTTCCCGCCCACCGGGTCGTTCCCCCAGGGGAAGATGCGCCCGTCCGTCCCGCGCGCCGCTTTCTCCCATTCGGCCTCGTCGGGGAGGGTGACACGCGCGCCCTCATCGAGGGCCCGGGCGAGTTCCGGAGGGGTATCGGACCAGTTCCGCAGCATCCCGTCGAGCCAGCGGGCGTACGCGAGCGCGTCGGGCCAGGTGACCGACGCGACGGGATGGTCGGGGGGTCCATCGAGCGCCGCGGGATCGACCGCGTACCGGGTGTCGGCGAGGAAAGCGCGGAACTGCGCGATCGTGACCTCGGTGCGCCCGATGTAGTAGGTGGGAAGGTCTACGGTCGCCTGTCCGCCGCCCGGCCAGAACTCATTTTCGTACGCGAGCGAATCGGCTTGGGGATCACTCCCCATAAGGAAGCGGCCGTCGGTAATCTCCACGAAACCGAGGAGGCGATCGTCCGGGAGATACCAGGCCGCGGGACGGACACCGGAGAGGGACTCAAGCCCCACAATCGGGGGGAGCGCGGGCCCGGCCGCATCGCGGATAGCCATGTCGAAGCGCTCCCCCACGAGGATGACCAGGGCGACGACGACGAGGGCGGCGAGGATGAGCTCCCCCCAGGCCTTGAATTTCGGCTCCATGCCACGCGGGTCCGTGAGCGCCTTCCAATTCTCCCCCGACGAAGCCGGATCGGGCTTCGATCGGCGTTTTCCCGCCCGCGACTCAGAGCGCACCGGTCACCCGTCCGCAGGCGAAAGTCCAGTCGTGCTCGCACGCCCGGGCGTAGAGCTCCGGCTCGGGGGTCTCGAGGAGGTTCGCCCCTCCTTCCCTCAGAATGACGCGGAGGTCGATCACTCGTGGGTCCCCTTTCCGGAGATCGCCGACGGTTGAAAGGAGGTTCAGGCAAGCCGCCTGAAAGCGTAGCTCGCAGGACCGGGAAAAATATTGGAGGGCGAGTTCCTGATCGGCCTCCGTGATCGTCCCTTCGAAGAGGTGGCGGCCCAGCTCGTTGCACGCCCAGCCCGAGTTGTCGGCGCAATAGGCGTATTGGAGTTGGAGGAGGCGTTCGCATCCCGTTCGCCGCCCGTCCGCACAGGCGGCTTCCCAGAACGGGAGGCTGTCCCCCGTGTGCCGGCCGTCCGTTCGCCCCGTCGCCGTCATCAGCGCGAAGAAGGCGATCCAGATCCCGATGTGAGCGACGTTCAGGCGCGCCGGGGTCCACCCGGGCCAGACTCGGCCGAGAAGCGGACGCACCGGGATGCGTTGGACGAGGCGGTCGATCCGCTGGACGCTCAGGTTCAGGAGCGGAACGATGAGCAGCTTGTCGTAGAAGGTGGGAGCTCCGAGCGCTCCGAGGAGCGAATAAAGCGCGAAGACTCCCGCCCCATAAAGCGCCCCGAAGACCAGCTTCCCCGGAGGAGTCCGGGGCGAAGTCGAAGGGTCCGTCACCAGGAGGTGGAGCCCGAGGAAAACCGCGGCGGGGATCTCGGTGTCCAGGAAGTACGGGACTCCGGCCCACCAAGAGTGCAGGGCGCTCAGCCCGAAGAGGACCGCCGCCGCCGCCGAGGCCACCAGGGTGATGGAGAAGAAATACATCACCACCAGCCCCACCAGGAAGAGAAAGAGGTAGATCCGCGGCGCGAGGCTCAGCGTGGACGCGATTTCCTGTCCCCAGGTCAGCTCTGTCGTCCCCGTCACGATCAGGATCAGCGAAAAGAGCCCGAGCGCGAAGGCCGAGGGATTGAAGATGTGCGTCTTTTTCCCTTCCCTCTCCCACTTCACGAATTCCTTCCCCAAGAAGCCCACCGCCAGCATGAGGAACTGGAGGAAAAACCAGTCGTCGCGGAACCAGAGGAAGAGGTTCACGCTGAAGATGATCGGGAAGGGACCGAATCCGAGGAGGTAGCTGCCCCGCCGCCACCACTGGAGGAGCATGTCGAAGGCGTAGGCGAAGGCGAGCTGGCCCACGAGAAGGAGGGCGAACCCATAAACCGGGCGCCAGTACCAGCCCCAGTATGCGAAGACGGAGATCTGGCAGAGGGCCTGGATGTAGTGCTGCCTGCGTGGCGTGGCGAGCAGGAGCTTCGGAAGGGTGCCCAGGCGCTTCGTGCGAAGGAAGTAGATCGCCTGCCAGGCCAGCAGGGCCACCGCGGCACCCCAGAACGACCGCGCCAGGATCTCGTTCTCCAGGACCCTCGGCGTAAAGGAGAGGAGGACGAGACCCGCGGTCAACGCGAGCGGAACCCAGAACGCCCCGCGCACCTCCGAGGGCCGGACGGGTCCGGACGGATCACCCTTCGCCGATCGGCTACGGCGATCCGGGGACTCGGCAGCGCCAGCGCTTCCCGGGGAGGCCATGGAATCAGGGAGGAGGGTGAGTCGAGGAACCGATCATCTCGGGAGCCCACAAATGCGGCCCTAGGTTGGCGAAGGGGTCCCGAACGGGCAAGCCCCGGTGCCGACGTATCACCGTCCCGCTTGACAGGACCGGCCCTCCCCACCGCACTTCCCGCTGGGAGCGGTGCCTACCGGACGACCCGTCTGCGGGGAGGACGGGCACGCGATCCTGTCTGGGACGCGAGGGTACTTTCCCTCCCCTGACGGAGAGCATCGAGGAGTGGCGGTCCCTCCATCCACCCATCACACACACCCGGAGGCCAGGTGGAGGCGATCCCCCTCGCGACGATGGTCCTTCGGCTCGGGGTCGCCCTGGGGCTCGGGCTTCTCGTCGGGCTCGAGCGTGAGCGACGCGGAAGCTCCCTGGCCGGGGTTCGCACCTTCGCCGTCGTCGCTCTTTTCGGGGGAGTCGCCGGGCTCCTTTCGCTCGAGCTCGGAGGATGGGTCCTCGCCGCCGGATTCCTGGCTGTCGCGGGGTTGACCGTGATGGGAAACGTGGGAAAGCTCAGGGCGGGCCTTCACGATCCCGGGATGACGACCGAAGTCGCACTCCTTCTCATGTTCGGCCTCGGCGCCTTCCTCCTCCTCGGTCCCCTCGAGGTCGGGATCGCACTGGGCGGCACCCTCGCGATCCTCCTCTACTCCAAGGCGCGTCTCCACGGAATCGTCGAGCGGCTGGGCGACAAGGATGTCACGGCGATCATGCGGTTCGCCCTGGTGACGCTCGTCATCTTCCCCGTTCTCCCGAACCAGACCTTCGGACCCTTCGCGGTGCTGAACCCGCGGGAGATCTGGCTAATGGTGGTCCTGATCGCAGCGATCAGCCTGGGGGGCTACGTCGCCTATAAGTTTCTCGGGGGGCGGACCGGAACCGCGATCGCGGGGATTCTGGGAGGTGTGATCTCCAGCACCGCCACCACGGTAAGCTACGCGCGAAAGAGCCGCGGGGGGGGAGCGGCCTCCGATCTCTCCGTCGTCGTCATCCTGATCGCGTCCACCATCGTGGTGGTGCGAGTCCTTGTCGAGATCTCCGTCGTAGCTCCCGGAAGCCTGAGGATTGCGGCGCCGCCCCTCCTCGTCCTTCTCCTGGCCTTCACGATCCTCTCGATTCTCGCCTGGCGCCGCGGCAACGCGAACCATCAGCCGATGCCGGAACCGTCGAATCCGACCGAGTTCGGATCCGCCATCGCCTTCGGAACGCTCTACGCCGCCATCATTCTCGCCATGGCCGCGTCGCGTGAATGGTTCGGGAGTGCGGGGATGTATGCGATCGGAGCGGTATCGGGGGTCGCGGACCTCGATGCGATCACTCTTTCGAGCGCGAATCTCGCGCGAGTCGAGACGATCCGGCCCGAGACTCTCTGGCGCGTCGTCATGGTGGCGGCGCTCGCCAACCTGGCCTTCAAGCTCGGGATCGTAGGCGTCCTCGGGTCCCGGCGACTCCTTCGCCAACTCCTCCCGTATTTCCTCGCCGGGGCGGGGGTCGCCGTGCTCGTCCTCCTGCTCTGGCCTGGGGGGTAACCTCTTTCATCTCGGCCTGCCAACAGACCGCGGTTGCATCCCCCTATTTTCGCGGGAGGGAGGACGCGAACTCGACCGATCGCGCGACCCAGCGGTCCAGAGCCGCGTCATCGTCGAGCCCTGCCGCTTCCACGAAGATCCACCCCCGCATCGGGCGTCCGGTAAAATCGAAGGGACGGGTGTGGGGATCGCGAAGGGCCGCCTCCCCTCCCTCGGGGCCGAGCCGCGCGATCATCTCGTCCCCGATGATCCCGCAGCACATGTTGCCGTGGAGCATGAACCCGAGCCCACCGAACATCTCCTTTTCGGTCAGGCCCGGACGCTTTCCGAGGCGCTGACGAATTCGGTCGGCGAGGTAAGGATCGAAGGCCACGAGACCTCCCGTTTGAGAAGAGCAACCTGGTGAATGTTGGTCCGTCGCCCATCGCCTGTCAGTAGGCACGGCTTCAGAGTCCGTGGGTCGGCTCCGCGCACTGCGGCCCCTCGTTTCCCGGCTTGTTCACGTAGGTGCTCACGGCGTAGGCGTGCAACTCCTCGGCCGGATAGGGATGGAAGAAACCGGTCAGGTCATCCGAGGCGATCGCCGGATCCACCCAGGCGTCCCACTCCTCCGCCACGCCCAGGACGACCGGCATGCGGTCGTGAATCGAGCCCAGGACGTCGTTCGGCTTCGTCGTGAGGATCGTCACGCTGAAGAGCGGGTCGTCACCCGGTCCCCACCGCTCCCACAACCCGGCGAGCGCGAAGGTTCGGCGATCCGCCATCTCGATGACGTGCGGAACCTTGGAGCCCTTGTCCGACTCGGGCTTTTTCCACTCGTAAAATCCGTCGGTGAGCACGGCGCAGCGGCGGGCATGTTTCCACGCCCCGCGGAACGAAGGTTTTTCCGCAACCGTCTCGGAGCGGGCATTCAGCAGCTTGTTCCCGATGGACGAATCCTTCGCCCAGGCCGGCACGAGCCCGAAGCGGAAGCCCTCGATGCGGCGTTTCTCCTCGCGATTCACGAGGACGGGGACGGACTGGGTCGGCGCGATGTTGTATCGCGGCCGATAGTCGTCCATGAACATCTCCGCCACATAGGTGGCGAGAAGCTCCTGCTCCTCGATGGTCAGCTTGTAGCGTGTGCACATGAGGGAGGGGCGGCTTAGCGGCTTGTGGGGCGCTCAGCGCCGCTGAACAAGGAGGACGCGAGGAAACGGCTCGCGCTCGATCTGAACGTATCGGTCCCCCGACGCCGCGATGAACTCCGGAAGGCTTCGGGTTCGGGCGACCTCGCCGCCGTCGGCAACGGTGAGAAGTCGGGATTCTACGGCCGCCACCGGCCCGCTCTCCGCCCCGGGGTGAGCAAAGCTGTATTGGAGCAGGATTTCTCCGGGCCGCCATGGGAGAACCGAGCGAAGAATGTGCGTCCCCCGTTCCTCGTCCTGGCGGTACCCTACACCGCGGCCGTCGGAGGATACGTTGGGAAGGAGGAAGTAGAGGTCGGCCAGCTCGATCGTCCACCGCGGGGTTCCATCGAGGTCGTACAGCTGCGCGCGCGGGTGCGAGATGCCCACCTCCAGGAGCGTACCACTCGCCTCGTCGCAGAAGAGCCGGCCCGAGCTCCACATCTCCATCACGATCTCGCGCGCGACGCCCACGACTCCTTCGGCCACCGCCAACTCAGGCGGCTCCCCGAAGGATCTCGCCCCTCTGCCGTCGTCGCCCAGCTCATGCATCATTCTCCCGTCCCAGATCAGGTTGAAGAAGATCCGGTCGCGGAGAACGCAGAATCCATCGCCAAAAATCTGGATCTGGCGAGTGTCGACGAGCGCGAGCTCGCCGTCGGTCGGGCGAAAGCGGGAGATCCGGCGATTCGAGGGATCCAGCACGAGGAGGTCCCCGTCGTGGGTCCAGAGCACCTCCCAGGGACGGCCGAGCTCACCGGGTCCCTGGCCCGAAGCGGTGACGGCCCCGAGCAAGGTGCCTTCCGCATCGAAGAGAGCGAGCATGGGAGTGCGGTCGTCCAATACGGCGAAGCGACCGTCGGGCGCGAGCGCCACGGACCGAATTCGTGAAAAGACCTCCGATGGATCACCTTCCAGCACACCGACCACCGCGAGGGTGTCGAACTCAACTCCTTCCAGCGGCGATCCGGAGGTGGCCACCGAATCGTCGGCGCGGCAGGCGCAGATCGTGAGGAGTGCGGCGCCCCACACGAGTCTCGCAGGACGGAGTGAAATCTGCTCCATGGGAGCCTCCCGACAACCAGCCGGAACGAGTTTGCGTGGTGTGTGAAATAGTGCCGGGTACGAGACTCGAGCTCCTGCTAAACCTACCTCCAAGCGTCGGGAAGCTTACTCTCACTTAGACTACCCGGCTTCCACAGGCCAGATCCCGCATCTGCGCGAGCTCGGCGTCCTGGCGGAAGCGTGAAGCGCCTTACGGGTCGGAGAGCTTGGAGAACCTGTGGATGCCCCAGAACGCAACGGCCGCGGCGGCTGTGAGAGCGATGGCACTGGCGCCGGCTCTCGCCGGCGACCCCGATGCGTCCGCCGCCGCAACGATCGCATAGATCCCGATCATCCAGCAGACCGCAACCACCATCCGCGCGAAGTCGGCGCCGCGGGTCCAGGTCGGTCGCTTCTTATTCGTTTCCATTCTCTGTCCAGCGGGGAGAGTCGCGATTGTGGAAAATTTCCGGAATCCCAAGTGTGGCGCTGATCGGCGCTTAGGTCCTCCGTCGGCCGCACCTCATTGCGCCTGGTCGCGGCGTTTCACGGCCGGTTGTGTCCAGCCCTTCCCTGCCCCTTCCCTTAACGGGCTTATCCAAGCGCCAAGAAGGCAACCTCTGCTTGCTCCGTCAGCGCCCTTATCTCCGCTATACGAGCGCGGAGGATTGCCGCCACCTCCGCCGTCGTGCAATTACCGAGCCTAATCAAGATGACCCTGGGAGGTGGGCCGTGCATGACGCTGAGCCGGTGGAAGTCCTCGTCCTTCGTTACCAGGACAAAGTCCTCCGCCCCTGCTCGGGCCCAGATCGCTCGATCTCCGGCCCCACCGAGGCCAAGGGAGAGGGCGTCCGAGGAGTCAGGGTAAAGATCGGCGAGATCCCGGACCAGACGTGCCGCGAGATTCTCATCGAACAGAAGTTTCACGGAGGGCTCGCCCAGACGTTCCGCCAAGCCACCTCAGGGGGCAGGGACGCTCGCCAGCCGGCGCTCGCGCTCGGCAGCGAACGCGAGGCAGGCACGAATGTCCTCAAGAGCGAGCTGGGGGAAATCCACGAGGATCTGGTCCTCGCTCATCCCGCCTGCGAGATAAGACAGGACATCGCTCACTGTGATGCGAGTCCCACGCACGGTGGGCTTCCCGAAGCGAACCTGCGGGTCCAGGACGATGCGGTTGCGATAGTCCATTAGGTGACGCTACCCTGAGGAAGAAACGGGGTCAAGCCACCCAGGCAATCCACGACGGTCACCGCTTGGACGTCTACTCGGAGGTGAGGGCGCCTCTGGACTTGCGCGTTCCCCCAACGGCGACATCTGGGATCGAGTCCGCATATCGGCGCTGAGGGATTCGAATCCCGACCTCCTGCTTGTAAGGCGCCCTCCCCTGCCCGGGTGATCTGGAGAAAGTCCGGATCTATTGGAGTTTCGTCAGATGGGGTCCGAAAGATCCGGGGACGATCCGGAGCGTGTCCGGGCACCAATATACCCAGGAACATACCCAGGCTGGGAGCACTGCGCGCGATGAGGATACGGTGGTGCGGGCTCGCGGTCCGCGAATGCAGAAAGGCATCCAACCACCCTCCTCGCGTGTCCCACGCCGCTTGCGGCGCCATACATTTTCGCTCTACTTGCGTGAGCGCTAGGGAGGGGTCCTCGTCCGGTTGAACTCCGCTTCGAATGTATTTCCATCATCTCGATGACGGAAGAGCGCACCATGACACTCGTCTTCTGCGCCGAGCAACGGAACTTAGCCCAGCTCGAAGACCTCAGTCCTCGACCCACGGTCGTGCATGATTGGGACGCTTTCAAGCAAATTGCGCGCGGCGGTGCGACCACGCTCGTTGTCGTGGTGGAGTCACTCAAACACTGGCCGCAACTGGAGTCGATGCGGCAGCTCCGAACGCGAATTCGGGAATCTCCATGTTAGGCGACATTGCTGTGGATCCAAGGGAAGGTGAGGCAAGGTAGAGAACTCCTCTAGTTGCTGACCAAATGACCGCCCGAAAGCATCACACGGTACCTCAGTCCCTCTTGCGCCATTTTGCGGCCTCTCACGACCGAGAGCAGGTCTGGGTCTATGACAAGGAAGAGGGCCGAGGCTTCATGTCCGCCATCAGGGATGCGGCAGCGGAGAGGGACTTCTACGTCGTACGGTCCGGAGAGAAGCGTCTGAATTGGGAACCTGCGTTTCAAGCGCTGGACGACCGCCTGGCTTCTGTCACTCGCGAACTCCTGGCGACTGACGCCGTAGCAAGCCTCGCGGAGGACGTCTTGGCGGACGTCCCCATGCTGGTCGCCATGCAGCTTCTGCGTACGCAATTGCGGAGATCGAGCATCCCCGCGTTCGCCGATCAGTTGAATGAGGCCACCAAGTCGCTTGGGTTCGGCGCCGTCGCCGTCTCAGATGACCAGGCGCGCAGAATACACCTTAGGCAGCTGCTCGGAGTCTCGGAGTTGGCCGAGTCGCTGGCTGCGAAAGACTTGGTACTCCTTCAGGCTTCGGTTCCGGGTGTCGCATTCTGGCTTTCTGACAATCCGGTGGTGATGTACAACACCTTTCCCTACGGGGAGGTTGGCGTCTCGGAACCTGGCATCGAGATCTACTTTCCAATCTCCCCTGCCCGCTGTCTCGCGCTGTATTGCCCGAGCATCGGTGAACAGGTAGCCGAATCGTTGGACACATCGCACCCTCGGCCACGGCTTGCCGACCCGTGGTATGAAGAACTGTTGCGGGGCATACGTCGGCAGACCGTCGTTGAAATCGGGCAAGACTTCGTGACGTATCTGAATGAGCTACAGATTCGTCAATCGGCGCGATTCCTGTATGCCGCAGGTTCTGAATTCGACTTCGCCGAATCGGTCCTAGCGGCGCAACCCGACCTGCGGCGAATTCGAACGCTGACGAAGATGGGTGAGATGGGGGCTGGACCGCCTCCGTACGAAGGAATGCCCCCTGGCACGTTTCTATTGTTGGTGCGCGGGTATCGCCATCACGTTGTGGCAGTGCACAACCAAACGACTCGCCACAACGCGGGAATCATGAAGGTAGAGGTGTTGGACCATGGCAAGCTAAGTTCCATCGGAACCGAAGCACCCTTCGACTCCGCTACCCTAATCGTCGACGGGCAGACAACTAGCTTCATGCGCGATGTGGTGGTGGAGCCCGAGGCGAGGCGGGGATCATATCTCGTTCGCCATGCGGACCACGGGCTGAGGCAGTTGTTCGAAGGGTTGTAACGGTCCCTCCAACGACTGGGCCACAGCAACGTCGCCTAACAACGCGTGTGCCGGCTCCGGGGCTTTGCCCCTCCGCTGCAACCCTCCGGCTCGTCACGCCCCGTGCGGGGCACGAGTCGCGCCGAGCGCTCCGGGTTCGGCAACGCTGGAACGTTATACGCAAGCGTAACCCTTCCGGAAAAGGCCATGGAGTGACAAGCATCGGAAGGCCAAATGGGAGAGGCCAGCCTGGCCGGTCGTGGCACGACTCGCGTGATGGAGGCAGATGGAATTCCCACTGCGTATCTTATGCGAAGCGTGCCGGGACAGCCGGTGTTACAAGGACCCGTCGAACCCTTGTTAGCGCATTCACGCCGTGAACCAAGCCGGGTGATGTCGGTACTGAGCGTCCTGCGAGCGGATGAGGCTATGCTTTCCAAGCTTCGGCGTATGCCCAATCAGCTCACTTTGATCCGGCTTCTGTCAGTCCCCGCCATGTGGATTTGCGCAATTCTTGGATCGGAAAGAGGCATCGGCCTAGGTCTTATCGTGGCCGGGTTAACCGATCTCATCGACGGACCTTTAGCGCGAAGGCTGAATCAGACATCGCAATTCGGCGCCAGGTTCGACTCGCTTGCGGATCAATTTGTCCAGCTATCAGCGATCGCGTGGGTGTATATTCTTATGCCTGAGATCTTCTCCGAGAATCGGCTGCTCTCGCTTGCCGCGATAGGCGTGTACCTTACTTCCCTGTCCGTTGGGGTCCTGAAGTTCAGACGCATTGCTAACCTGCACTTGTATCTCTCCAAGGTCGCCGGTCTAGTGTTATATGTGTTCGTTATCCACGCATTCCTTGTGGAGCGATATAGTCCAACCCTATTCCTCCTCGCAATCAGCGCGTTCATTATTTCATCGGCGGAGACTCTTCTATTACAGACCCTCGTGGCGCGCGTTGACGAAAACATCGGTTCAGTTCTGTTTCTCCGTCTCTCGCAAGATCATCCATTGCGAAGACTCGCTCGACTGCTTCCATGAAAGTTGATGGAATGGGCCTACCAAGAGTGTGAACCTGACGCAAAACGGCAGGGCGGTTGCCCGTCTGCGTTCGGGCCGCGCAGGTTACACCCGATGCGTTTAGAACGCCCAGAGACTTTTGGGGCGTCGGGTCTGGTGGGAGTCCGACCATGACGTATGTCTTGATGCCGAGTCGATTGTTGATAGAATCGGTATCTCTCGCTAGGGCACAGGGTTACGCCAGCGTATAACAACGCGTGTGCCGGCTCCGGGCCTGGCGGCCCTCCGCTGCAACCCTTCGCCTCGTCACGCGCCGTGCCGAAGCACGGCCCGCGCCAAGACTCCGGATTCGGCAACGCTGGAACGGTGGGCGTTGTGGCCTACAATTCGGAATCGCCGCAGGCTGTATACCTGCGTTGGCGAAATGCCGGGTACGCTTCGGCGCGACGTTCCATTCGTGTCCGCGTGGAACCGTCGGATTCGCCACTCGCCTGGGAGCCACCGTAAGATGCGAAGACTGACTTCCGTACTTAGGCCTTCGCCCGACGTTCCCTTGCGACTTGTCGGAATTCTTTGGGAGCAACGCTCGGTGAGGTCCCGGCAGCGCACTGTGAGAAGGCCTCTGTGCATGGGGATTGGTCTTGCCGCGATCGTCGGGTGTGCTGCATGCGGGAGCCCCGCAGCGGCGCCCGATGACGCCGCCTCAGATGAGGACATCGCCGACGTGCGTCTGATTCGAAACGAGATGGTGATCGAGGCGCTCGCCACTCTCCGATTGAGCTCCGATCCTGTCTATCGAGTGGGAGACCGCCCCGGTGAGCCAGTCTTCTCGATGATTCAGGCCGGAGCCCTTCTAAGCGATGGCAGGGCGGCAATAGGCGACGTGATGACAAGCCGGGTTACCATGATTGGGGCAGACGGCGCTTCGTCCTGGTCCTGGGGAGGGACAGGTCAGGGACCCCGTGAGTTCAGCCGTATCTTCTCGGTGACCGTGATCGGTGCTGACACGGTGGTAGTGCAGGATTCGGGGCTTCAGCGGCTGTCGCTGTTCATAAACGGAGACCTGGTGCGCACAATGCGGCTATTAGGAAGGTCTGCGATACGAGCTTTGAGCGGCGATGGACGAGGAGGCTTGTTTCTCGGTGGTCGAGTTGAAGTGCAGCCATCGTGTGGCCCCGAACCATGGGCGAGGGTACCTCTTGTACATGTTGACCTGTAAACCGGAGTCGTCGATACGGTTTCGGCTGCAGAGCAGTTCGAGCAACTAGTGCCATGTGACGCGAGGGGTCGATTGCCTCCGGCCTTCCCATTCCAAGGGATGGGATTTTCGGACGCATGGAGCGGTGGATTCGTGAGGGCTCGCTCGGACCGCCCCGAAATTGTTTGGGTGGATGGAGCGGGAAGAGTCACGCAGATCGCGCGTTGGACCGCCCAGCCGGTGCTCGTTACGGACAGCATGCTGGACGACTATGTATCACTCCATGGTGAGTTGAACGCCGAGTACATTGCACGGCGCCCGCCAGAGCTCGAGGCAGAACTAGTGCGTCTCATGCGAGAGAGAGCGAACGACACTCTACCGTACTTCAATGAACTCATCGCGCTTCCTGACGGCGCGGTCTGGGTGGGAGAGTTCATCATCGAAGTGGATCCGACAAGCTACTTGGTCTTCGACTCGGGAGGTCACCTCACCCATCGAGTCGAGCTGCCGCGCCCGATGCGGATCTTGGACATCCGCCCGCCGTGGCTCCTCGCGGTGCAGGAGGATCCACTTGATGTGCCGTTGGTAGTTCTCTACACGGTGGAGAGCCCTTAACGGGTCGCCGAAAAAACAGTCGTCGACGGACTGACGGATCTCTTGAGCGGATCGGGATGAGCGAACCACTCTACTTACTTGGGGACGGCAAGGTCTTCACGCGCGGAAGAGCCTCGGAACTTTCTGTCGGAACGCTCACTTGCATTTGCAAGTACGATACCTGATCCTTGTTGAGCACCCGATCCTTCGCCAACGGGAGAGTCTGATGGCCGTCCTACGCGGTGAGGTCAAGGCGATCGAACAGGCCCACGCCGTGCTGGGCCTCACGTACCGTGAGATCGCGGCCGCTCTGAGGGCCGATGAAAGTACCGTTCACCGCTGGAGGAGTGGAGACAGCGATCCTTCCCCCGTCTTTCTGAGCCGGCTCGAGGCGCTGGAAGAGCTCCTCCGTGAGACGGAACAGACTTTCCGATCCGAGGCGGCTGCCCGCGGCTGGCTCGACCGCGACGTGGAGGCCTTGGAAGCGAAGCGCCCACGGGAGCTTCTCCTCGAAGGGCGAATCGAGCGCGTGACGGCAGTGCTCCTCTCTCTGAACGTCGGCACTTCGATATGATGGGAGCATGAGCTCCTCCGGCGGGGAGTTCTTCCAGGTCATAGCGTATCGCCACTCGGCGCCCCATCAGGCCGAGGTCTCGGACGCAGTTCTCGAAGCAAGCCGCCGGGTGGGTGGCCGGATGAACCCGCAGGGAGAGTTCGGCGCCCTCTATCTGGCTCTGGAAATCGAGACCGCCGTGCGGGAGCTTCTCCGCAAGGCCGAGCTGGCAGGAATTCCGGTGGAGGATCTCGTCCCCCGGGTCGTCATGACGGTCGAGATCCGGCTCTCCCGGCTGCTCGACCTCACGGACGCCGAGGTGAGGACCGAGTGGGGGCTAAGCGAAGACGACCTTGCAAGTCCGGACCATGAAGCGTGTCATCAGGTCGCCCGCGCGGCCCGTAGGTCAGGGTACGAGGCGATCCTGTTCCCGTCGGCTACCGGGACGGGCACCAACCTGACGGTGTTCCTCGACCGACTCCATCCGGGGTCCAGGGTCCACGCCGTCGGCCATCAGATCCTCGAGCTCTAGCTTGAACGCTCAGCCCACCT
This sequence comes from Gemmatimonadota bacterium, assembly GCA_040882465.1. Taxonomy (NCBI): domain Bacteria; kingdom Pseudomonadati; phylum Gemmatimonadota; species Gemmatimonadota bacterium. Next base: position 101,479 of record JBBEBG010000018.1, on the reverse strand, counting down.
CGCTCCGTGGGGCTTCCACGTTGATCTTTGAGGATCCCCGTGAGGCCCGACAGTTTTCCCGGAGAGCGGTCGGTCAATCCGTGGCTGAGCTCGAGAGGCTCGCGGACGGCGATGACGGCGGACAGTTTCACATACCCCGGCCTCACGAAACTCAGGCGGACATGAGCAGGACCGTTGGCTTCGCGACGCAGTTCTCGCTCTTTACCCCGATCACGGAACTTACCCGCGCCCTCGACTCCGTGCGGAACGCCTTACCGAACTGGGCGTTGAAGCTGGAGGAGGACGGCGTGCTCGGTGAAGGGCTCTCCTTCTCGAAGGAGGAGAGGGCGCTGGCCGCGCAGGGCGACTACGACATCAGCCACTTCCTAAAGAATCTGGGCCGGGGGCCGTGATGAACTGAGGACGGGGAGCGCGTGAGCTCCGTGACCTCGCGCGCTTCCCGTCCCTACGGTCTCAGGATTCGGAAATGCGGTCGTGCAACCGGCGAAGGAAGTCCTCGACATCGCGGAGTACCGCTTCCTGAAGGTGCAGGTACTCGTCAGGCGTAGCCGGGATACGGTTTAGCCCGAGTCGAGAAAGCGTCGTCCCAATGGTTCGCCACGAAGCGCGCTGTTTCCCGGGTTCGCCCCTATTCGGGTCGTGCCGCAACCACTTGCTCCGCAGGTGCTTCACAGTCCAGATCGAGCCACACTCGTCCTGTGTGACGTAACGCGGCGTGAGCCGCGAAGCCTCGCCAGTACCCTCATACAGCATGAAGTAAAGGCAGTCCACGACGAGCCCCAACTCCGTCCGGTTCCGGGCGGCCACCCAGGGCAACTGGTTCTGCGCCTGCGCGTACCTCGTAGTGAGTCGGAACACCTCGTCGTCACCACGAACCTGAGCGGCCTCGTTGATCGTCATCGCGAGATCGGCGATGTCGAGGGAACGGCGGATGAGCCGCGCCGTCGGAACCGCGTTGAGCAGGTCATCGACGGATGAGGAGATCACGAGCCCGGACGCCGTGATGATCTCCCCGTGCTGTCTCTCGAAGATGTTGACGATCAGCTTCGTGTCGGTCGTGTCCTCTCCCTCTGCGATCCCTCCCGCCACCTCGATGGCCGACTCCATCCCCACTGACACGTGCCGTTCCGTCAGCGAGAGGGATGCAGAGATCACCGCCTCGCGGACGCCATCACCGTCAAACTCCTCCCAAACACCCCGCGCGAACGCGCCGTAAGCGTAGCCGGGCTCCAACAGAAGGCTGCTCAGGTTGGGATAGAGGTTGGGAATGTCGAGCACGCTGAGACGCGCGGCCACGGCGGTGAACGATTCATGCCACGTCTGCACCGAGGCGCTTAGCCGTGCAATCTCTGATGCCTCAAACGAGAAGCCCCGATACAGATGCGACCACATCTCCACTTCACGCCGTATGCGATCCACGATGTCTGCGTGAAAGGCGCTCAGGTGTTGACCCAGGAGAGACGCCGCCTTCAACTCCTCAACCATCCGCTGGGTCTGGCTCGCAATGCGGGCACCGTCGATGATCTCCCGCAACTGCGTCCGCTCGCGGAGCATCTGGGCCAGCTCCCTCTGCTGGCGCACGGCCTCCTGCAACCACTCCTGCTCACGCAGGGTCGCGAGCCCTTGCATCTGCTCGCGCAGCTCGGGTCCGATGATACGTGCGATGTCGGCCAGCTTGCTGGCCTCACGCTGCGCGCTCAGGAGTTGATCTACGTTCACGCGAGGGCACTCAAGGAAGTGTGGACGCCACCATGAAACCTAGCAGGTCGCTGAAAAAGGGGGGTGCGGCCGCGCGCAAGGGTCTTGCGAGGCTCAGACGAGGAAGGACGACGAATGCGATGCCAAAGCATCGGGGAGGAGTCATGACGAAGTATGAGCCCGCAATCCCCTTGCGCCCCCTGGGTTACGGCGGCACGGGGCCACCTCCTTACGTTGGCGTTCCTCGACGTAGCGCTTGGCTATGTCGTCGTCGCGCCGCCTTGGATCTGGCCCCGTGGCGCTCGTAACGCGGCTCGCCCCCCTTTTTCAGCGACCTGCTAGACCGAAGATATGCCGAAGTGGCCCGAAGTTCAACGCAGTTCGTCGGTCAGCGTACTCGCCGTCTCGATCAGCACCTTTACGACGTCCGTGTGTACCTCCGTCGCTACGTCCCGTCCCTAACGTGCGGGGTGCTCCCGTCCGTCGAAGCTGAACGCGGCTACTCGAACACCGTAGGGCGAGCCTGAGCCGTCGAACTTCATCGAAACGGTGTACGGAACTTCGACCAGCGTCCGGTGTTTCGACGCGTTGGAGACGTCCTTCACGTAGACGACACTCTCTCCTTCACGAAGGGCCTTGAGCGCATCCGCCACCGGCTCGTGTGCCCGAGCGGATCGGAGAGCCTCCTCAACCTTGACGGGATAGACGGACCGGAGCGTCAGCCGTCCGCCCGAGAGGCGTTCCACATCCAGCGCCTCGAACACGACGGTCGCGCACAGGTCCACGGCGACGTGAAGCGAGCGCACGAGTGCCAGCAGGTGCGCACCGCCAGCGAGGCGTCCCTCCGAGAACGACTCGCCGCCGGGCAGCCGCTCCAGCGCCCGAGCCATCGTGACCATCGCGCCCCGCCCAGGATCACGGTGCCCGCTCGTGTCAACGGAGTCGGCGAGCGCTAGAAACTGACGCGCGTGAAGCTCCGCGTAGCGACCCTCACGCACCATGGCGCGGGCCACCTGCCGCGCGGCGTGAGCCCGGTCAGTCCCGTGCGCGGTCTCAACGAGGGAAGCGAGGTCGTCCGCGTTCCAAGCCTCAGGTGCCACAGGGCTCGACGCGATCGACGGCTGATCCTCCGTTGCCGTACCTTGAGTCGCTCACCCGGCTTACGCCTCTCGATCCCGTTTTCTGGCCAGCTTCTCCACAAACGCCTCCGGTCGCCGCGAGACGACGAACCGCCGCGCCTGGCTGACGAGACGGGGGTTCTCGTCCTTGAGCCAGCGCCTGGGGGCGATAACCCGCTTCTCCGAACCATCAGGGCAAGCGACGATGCAGGTTTCGGGGATGAGCGCGAGGTCGTCTCGGCGTGCGGAGAGATCCAGCCGTCTGCTCAAGTGTTCGGGGGCAGCCTGGAATAGTTGGTTACGGGCAAGGGAGAGATGGACCCTGCGCTCACGGTCGAAGAGGCGGCGGCCCGCCAGGAAGGGGTTCTAACCGACGCTCTGTTTGCCGGTGTCGATAACGGGTTCGGAGACGGAGGCGATCGACTCCTACAGGGAGTCCGGCGCGCGGCCGTGATTCATGCGTGGAGTCGCTTCCGCTTCGGAGGGCATGGCAGCCTCTCGCTTGAATTACCTGACGTGGAGTTGGGCCGAGCCATCGGCGGGGCGTTGCGGGCTTCGTTCAAGAGCTTTGGGCTGGATCCGGCACACCTCCCGGAGGACGCGCTCACGGACTACACGTTCATGGCCTGCGCCGCATTGAATCACCTGACGGAGGTTACCAACGTCGAGACCGAGGAGGAGGAAGTTGGCGAGGCGTAAGTCCCACCCTGGGAGTATCGACCGTCATGGCGCGAGCTGGAGAATCCGTCTTTGCGTCGGAGGCCGCCGCCACGTCTTCGTGCTCGACGGAGACACCTCCCTGGAGGACGTGGAGCAGCATGCCCGAGAGAAGCACACGGAGCTCCGCCGATAGAAGGGGCGAGGCCTCCCCGGGCCGATCGTGTTCTCCGAGCTTCTCGTCCGCTTCGAGGAAGTGAAGCTCCCCGGACTCGCGCCGAACACGCGGAAGACATACACGCACAGCTTGGCGGCCTTCCGGGCGTACTTCGTGAACGAAGGCATGGATCCGAAGGCTCACGAAGTCCGCCCCGGTCACATCCAGGGCTTTCTCCACTGGAGGCGGATGAGAAACTCGGACGGAGGGAAGCGGATGGCACCCCTCAGGGCACCCACGCTCGCGAAGGACCGCGCCGTGCTTCACGCCGTCTTCCGGTTCGGGGAGACGCTCGAAGTCGTCCAGGGGAGCCCCGTCGGAACGGTGAAGCCTCCGAAGGGCGACTCCCGCGAGCTTCTGATCCTCAAGGCCGAGCAGTACGAGGCGCTCATCGGTGCGTGCGAGGGCCGGCCAATGCTTCGCGCTTTCGTGCTCGTCCTCGGGGAAAGCGGCATTCGCTGCGAGTCCGAGGCGCTGTGGTTGCGATAGGAGGATCTCGACTTCGAGCGCGGCTTCCTCACCGTCGAAAGCGTCCGGAAGGGCCTCAGAACGAAGAGCGGGAAGAGCCGCAAGGTTTCCATGACATCACGGCTCCGGGAGGCCCTAAGGGATCACGCGGCGGCCTTCCGGTTGGCCACCTACAAGGGGAAGCGCTCGGAGTGGGTCTTCCACCACCCCACATCTCTGCGCACGGCGAAGGCCGGCGAGCGGATCCAAACTCTCCGGGCCGCGTTCGCGGGAGCAACGAAGCGGGCGAAGCTACCGGCGGATCTGAATCAGCACGACCTTAGGCACCGGCGGGTTACGACGTGGCTGGCGGAGGGGAAGTCTCCAGTTCTCGTGCAGAAGGCGATGGGCCACGCGGATCTCCAGACCACGATGCGCTATACGCACCTCGTCTCGGAGGATCTGCTGGCGCTCGTGGAGCCGGTAGACGAGCGCAAGCACCGGGCGGTCGCCGATGGGTGAGCGCCCGGCCCCGTGTGTCCAATCTGTGTCCAAATCGAGTCTCGGCGTTGTGGAAAGCCGCCGGAATCCCAAGTGCCGGGAACGAGACTCGAACTCGTAAGGGGTTTCCCCCAGAGGTTTTTGAGACCTCCGCGTCTACCGATTCCGCCATCCCGGCCAAACTCTATTATACCCCCGAAACGCCTCCCCGTGCGGCCCACGCACCTCTCGTTGCCGCGAACCGCCGCGCGTCACCGTGATGTGCAGCGTCGCACAGGAGTCAGGGCCGCCCGTTCTCACCCCGGCACCGGATCTATGCTCACGCGGATCCCGCGCCACCTCCCTTGCCGGAAGCGAACCACGCTCAGCGCGGCACGCGTCAGATGCCCGATGACGATGGCGAGCCAGATGTGCTCCGCGCGGAGGCCCCAGACGGCGTCGATGGTCAGGCACATTCCGATTGGAATGATCAGCTGCGAGACGATCGAGATGTAGAGAGGGCTCTTGGTGTCGCCGGTGCCCTGAAGGCCTCCGGAATAGGTCAGCGCCACGGTGACGAAGAGTCCCGACACGGCCAGGTATCCGAGGAGCTGCACTCCGATGTCGGCGACCGCCGGGTCCGTCATCCCGAAGATCGAGAGGAGGAGCCGGGGAATGGTGAGGAAAAGCGCTCCAATGAAAACCGCCATTCCGAGGCCGATTCTCGACGCCACCTGGACCGCGTGGATCGTTCGATCGGGCCGGTTCGCGCCCAGGTTCTGGCCTGCCACTGCCGCGGCCGCACCCATCAGCCCCACCGATGTCCATGTGACAAGTGAGAAGAGTTCAGTGTAGACTACTGCATACGCCGCTTGAGCTTCTGCGCTTTGCTCCAGCGACCCGATGAAACGGAGGAGGACGACGCCTCCCACGTTCATGGCGATCCCCTGCACCCCCGTCGGGAGCCCGAAGCGGAAGAGCTCGCGGATGATCTTCCAGTCCGGCCGCCAGCTCATCCCCCGCTGGAATGCGACGACAGCCCTTCCCGAAAGAAGGAGCGACAGGACGATCACGGCGATGATCCCCGAGGCGAGGACCGTTCCCATTGCGGCCCCCGCGGTGCCGAAGGCCGGGATAGGCCCGAGGCCCCGGATGAAGATCACGTTGAAGGTGACGTTGAGGGCGGTCAGGAGAATTCCCAATCGGAGCGGCGTCCGTGCGTCCCCTGCCGACCGGAACGCCCCCGCGGTCATGAAAAACATCATCATCCCGAGGGAAAACACGAACATGATCCGCAGGTAGGGAAGCGCCTCGGCGGTGACTTCGGGCGTCGCGTTCACGAGCCCCAGCAGGGACGGGGCAAAGAAATATCCGAGGGGAGCCAGGATGCCAAGGGAGAGAAGCGCGGCGGTGAGGAAAGCTTGGTAGACCGTCCGGTTCACCTTGTCCGCGTCGTTTTGCCCCGTGAAACGGGCGACGAGGATCCCCATCCCCGTGAAAACCGATACGATGAAAACAATCACGACCAGGAAGATCTGCCACGCGACCCCGATCGCCGCGTTCCCCACGTAGCCGACGTAGTGCCCGACCATCGCGTGGTCAATGATTCCCTGGAGCCCGCCGATCACGTTCTGAAGCATCGTGGGCCACGCCAGGCGCCAGACCGCGCCGGGGATGGGCCCCTCGATGATGCGGCGGTCGAACCCTTTGTGGGGGAGCGGTTTTGCGGCCAAGGTCGAGGGATCGGCTGGGGGGCGGAGGCGAGGACCCAGGAAGATGTCGGAGTGGGCACCCTTTCGCCATCCTCGGGGCGGTCACGGCGCCTCCGGGAACCCGATCCCCTTCCCTGTCCTCCCCCCCGATTTTTTCGTAACCTTAGGGGCTCGCCGCCGTCGCGCGCTCGCCCCAGATCTCCGGTCCTGCATAGAGTATAGAAGGAGCCAACTTGGCAACTCGCCTCAAAGATCCATTCGGCGCCCTCACCCCTCTCGATCTGCGGGAAGGCCCGACCTCATTCTACCGACTTTCCCGCCTCGAAGAGGAAGGAATCGCTGCGCTCGATCGTCTTCCTTTCTCGATGCGGATTCTCCTCGAAAACGCGCTCCGGCATGCGGGAAAAGGTTACGTCTCAGAGGACGACGTCCGTGCGGTTGCGGCCTGGAGCCCGACGAACTCCGGCATCAGCATTCCCTTCATGCCCACCCGGGTCGTCCTCCAGGACTTCACCGGCGTTCCCGCGGTGGTGGACTTGGCGGCGATGCGGGCGCGCCTCGCTCGCCTCGGGGGACGCCCCGATCGGATCAATCCCCAGGTCCCCGCGGACCTTGTAATCGACCACTCGGTGCAAGTGGATTATTTCGGGACCCCTGACGCTTACCGGCAGAACGTCGCAAAGGAGTTCGAACGCAACGACGAGCGATACGCGCTCCTTCGGTGGGCCCAGAAGGCGTTCCGGAACTTCAGCGTGGTCCCTCCGGGGACGGGGATTGTCCACCAGGTCAACCTCGAGTACCTCGCCTCCGTCGTGCACCGGCGGGAAGAATCCGGGACGCACCTGGCCTTCCCCGACACGCTGGTGGGGACCGATTCGCACACGACGATGATCAACGGACTCGGTGTCGTGGGGTGGGGAGTCGGCGGGATCGAGGCCGAAGCCGTCCTCCTGGGCCAGCCCTACTATATGCTGACCCCCGCGGTCGTCGGCGTGAAGATCACGGGCGCCCTCCCCGAGGGGGCGACCGCCACCGACCTCGTGCTTCGGGTCACCGAAATGCTCCGGAAACACGGCGTCGTGGACTGCTTCGTCGAGTTCTACGGCGCCGGCCTCTCGTCGTTGACCCTTCCAGATCGCGCCACCATCGCGAACATGTCCCCCGAGTACGGAGCGACGATCGGCTTTTTTCCAGTGGATGAGGAGGCCCTCAGATACCTGCAGGGAACGGGGCGAAGCACGGAGCTCGTCGAACGCGTCGAACGTGTCTGCAAAGAGCTCGGCCTCTTCCGCACGGACGACACGCCGGACCCCGATTACACCTCGGCGCTCGAGCTCGACCTCTCCTCCATCGAGCCCTCTCTCGCGGGCCCGCGCCGGCCGCAGGATCGGATCGCGCTTTCGGCGCTCAAGAGCGGTTTTTTTCGCGACCTCGAAGGGCTCCTCCCCCAGGGGTTCACCCTTCCGAAGGCAAACGACGAGCTCTCCAACTGGAGCGGAGAGGGCGGGCGAAGCTCGAAGGTCACGGAAAATGGCGGGGACGAGCCGGTCGGGGCGGTCTCGACAGGGGGGTCCCGGCACTCGGCGGCCACGGTCACCCGCGACGCCCACCCCCGCGTCGCACAGATCGAGCTCGAGGGCGAGACCATCCGGATCGGCGACGGGACGATCGTGATCGCGGCGATCACCTCCTGCACGAATACCTCGAACCCGTCTGTGATGGTCGGGGCCGGCCTCCTCGCGAAAAAGGCGGTCGAACGGGGGCTCGAGGCGAAAGCCTGGGTGAAGACTTCGATGGCCCCGGGCTCGAAGGTCGTGACGGACTACCTCGAGGCCGCGGACCTGCTGCGCCACCTCGAGGCGCTCCACTTCAACGTGGTCGGATACGGGTGCACGACCTGCATCGGAAATTCCGGCCCGCTCCCGGAGCCGATCGCAGAAGCCGTGAAGGCGAAGGGGCTCGTGGTCGCCGCCGTCCTTTCGGGGAACCGCAACTTCGAGGCGCGGATCCACCCCCTGGTTCGGGCGAATTACCTTGCATCTCCGATGCTCGTCGTCGCCTTCGCCCTCGCGGGACGCATTGACGTGGACCTCTTGAACGATCCTCTGGGGGTCGGCTCCAGCGGGGAGCCGGTGTTTCTCCGGGACATCTGGCCGTCCCAGACGGAGATCCGGGACACGATCCGGGAGGCGCTCAAGCCCGAGATGTACCGCGCGCGTTACGCCGAGGTCTTCGAAGGCGACGACCTATGGAAGGCGCTTCCGCTCCCGAAGGGAGACGTCTCACTTTACGAGTGGGACGCCGACTCCACCTACGTTCAGAATCCCCCCTTCTTCGAGGGGCTGGAGCTCGAAGCTCCCAGGCTCGACGACATCGTGGGAGCGCGCGTGCTTGCCCTCCTCGGAGACAGCGTCACGACGGACCACATCTCGCCGGCGGGATCCATTCCAAAGGACGAGCCGGCGGGCCGCTTCCTCCAGGAGAAGGGAGTGAAGCCCTGGGACTTCAACACCTTCGGGGCGCGCCGCGGCAATCACGAAGTCATGATGAGGGGGACTTTCGGAAACGTCCGGATTCGAAACCTCCTCCTCGAAGGAAAAGAAGGAGGCTACACGAAACACTTCCCCGATGGGGAAGTCATGCCGATCTACGACGCTTCGATGAAATACCAGAGGGAAGGGGTTCCCCTCGTGATCCTGGCCGGCGCCGAATATGGGGCGGGCTCGTCGCGCGACTGGGCGGCCAAGGGCACCGGACTCCTCGGTGTGCGCGCGGTCATCGCGACCGGATATGAACGGATCCACCGGTCGAATCTCGTCGGCATGGGGGTCCTCCCCCTCGAGTTCCCCGCCGGGAAGTCCGCCCGAGATCTCGGGCTCGACGGGTCCGAGACCTTCGAAATTCGTGGCATCGCGGCGGGGCTCGCGCCGCATTCAACGGTCGAGGTCGTGGCCCGACGCGACGACGGCACGGAGCTGCGTTTCGACGCCGCGGTCCGTCTCGACTCGGATGTGGACGTCGAGTACTACCGGAACGGCGGGATCCTCCACACCGTCCTCAGGAAGATGGGCCGAGGAGAGATGTAGGGGAGGAAGGATCTCGGAACGCGACGGGAGGACCCAGGATTTCCGCGAGGACGATCGCGGAGCGCAGGTCCCCGGGATGCGCCGAAACGAGAAGCTTCGTGTAGGGCGAGACGCGCCGCGGCCCCCCCACCGCCGAGGGAATGAAGGTCGTTCCCGAGGCGATGAGCCGCCCCCCCTCTTCGGGAAGCCCTCGCGCGAGAGACTCCGAAAAGCGAGGGCGGGGGCGGGTGGGCGACGGCAGCCCGAAGCGGGACGGGAGCTTCCGCGGCTCGTCTTCGAAGGGCACCGGTTCGGACCACTTCTCCTCCAGCGTCTCCTTTTCCAACGACTCCGTTTCGAGCGAGGCCTCCACGGGACTCTCGACGGGCGGCGTTCTCCCGCGGGACGGCGCCGGTGTCCCGGTGAGAATCTCCCAGAGCTGGTCCGGAATCATCGTTTCCGCGGTTTCGCGGGAAGATTCCGCTCGCTCGCTGCGTGGCCCCGCGGTCCCTCGCGGGGCCTCTGCCTGCCGGCCCGGAACACCCGTCCGGCGCCCTTCGGCTGTCGCCATCGGCTGGTCGGCTTCCGCCCGCTCGTCGCGGTCCATCTCTTCGATGCGCCGCTTCTTTTTCTTGCTCCTCCCTACCGCATCCAGGACGGATGCGAGGAGGAAAAAGAGGACGAAGAGGAGCTCGACAGGAAAATCCATGGGCGCGTCCGGTTACCCTTAGGGGTTCGAAGAACCCGGCTTCCCTGTGGCGCCGTCGTCCTTCGCCCCGGCGATCGAGGAGCGCATCGAGGTGTCCGACTCGATGTTCCGGTACCGCATGTAGTCCATGATTCCCATGTTGCCCTCCCTGAGGGCGGCGGCGATGGCCTTCGGAACTTCGGCCTCGGCCTCGACGACCCGCGCCCGCATCTCCTGCACCTTGGCGACCATCTCCTGCTCGAGCGCCACGGCCATCGCACGCCGCTCCTCGGCACGCGCCTGTGCGACCCGCTTGTCCGCCTCGGCCTGGTCCGTCTGGAGCTCGGCTCCGATGTTTTTCCCGACGTCCACGTCCGCGATGTCGATCGAGAGGATCTCGAAGGCGGTCCCCGAGTCGAGGCCCCGTGAGAGTACCGTCTTCGAGATCGAGTCCGGATTCTCGAGCACCGCCTTGTGGGAGTCGGAGGACCCGATCGAAGAAACGATCCCCTCCCCCACTCGGGCGAGGATCGTCTCCTCTCCCGCACCTCCGACCAGGCGATTGATGTTCGCGCGGACGGTGACCCGCGCCATCGCAATGAGCTGAATCCCATCGCGGGCCATCGCGGAGACTCGTGGGGTTGTGATGACCTTGGGGTTCACGGAGACCTGCACCGCCTCGAAGACATCCCGCCCGGCGAGATCGATCGCCGCCGCCTGCTGGAGGGTGAGGTCGATGTTCGCCTTATCTGCCGAGATCAGAGCGCGCACCACGCGATCCACCCGCCCCCCCGCGAGATAGTGCGCTTCGAGATCTCCGACCGTCATGTCCAGGCCGGCCTTCGTCGCCCAGATCAGGGGGCGCACCACCTCCGGCGGATTCACCTTTCGGAGGCGCATCCCGATGAGGTACCCGATCCCGACGCGCGCACCCGCGGAGATGGCCTCCACCCAGAGCCGGAGGGGAATGGCCCAGAGGACTACGATGATCACGACCACGATCGCCACAAGGGCGAGTGTGTTCAGGCCCAACAGGAGGTCTTCATTCATTCCGGACGTTCTCCTTGATTGATCGCCTTGGCCGCGCGAGGAACGCGGACGACGTGCCGATACCCCTCGGAGGCCACGATCTTGATCGGGCTTCCCTGTTCGATCCACTCCGACTCGCTCACCACGTCGATCCGCTCTTCGCCGAACTGACCGGTCCCGGCGGGACGCAGGTCGGTGATGGCCACTCCATCGGCTCCCAGGAGGTCAGCTCTGCGCGCTTGCGAGATGAATCCGGTCTCACGGCTCGTTCTTTGCCCGAGGAAGATCCCGAGGTTCGTCAGCCGCCGATTTTCCGGAAGTCGCTTCAGAAGGATCCAGGAGCTGACGAGCACGAGGACGAGGGACCAGAGGAGGACTCCACCGGCCCGCGCGAAATCCGCCGTCGTGGGAAGCCCGCCGAGAAGGGACATGAAGACGCCCGTCAGCACGGCGAGGGCGCCGAGGACCGCGAAAACACCGATCCCCGGGATGATGAAGGCTTCCACCAGAAGGAGCACGACACCGGCCGCGAACACGAGGATCCCTTCGAAGCCGGCCAGGCCCACGATCAGGTGCGAGCCGAAGAAGAGGGCGAGCGACAACCCTCCCGCCGCGCCCGCGAGGCCGATCCCCGGCGTCCGAATCTCGATGAGGAGTCCGAGGAAGCCGAGCGAGAGGAGGAAGGGCGAAATGTAGGAGCTCGAGAGGAAACGCACCGTACGCTCTGCCCAGTTCACCGCCTGATTCACCACGGGATTCTGAGCCGTCCCGAGGAGCGCCATGAGGGCGCCCCAATCCTCCACCTCCGTCGCATATCCGATTCGGGCCGCCTCTTCGGTGGTAAGTGTGAGCAGGCTCCCCGCCGGGCTGATCCCCGGGACCGCAACCGATTCGTCCACCATGGATTCGGCCACCGCCGGGTCGAGGCCGCGAGCCTCCGCGAGGGCCCGCATCGTGCTCCGCATCGCGGAGACGATCTTTTCGGGCGCGCGCGTGCCGGTCGCGTCCACCGGGGTCACCGCACCCATCGTCGCCCCGGGCCGCATGTAGATCCCGTGCGTAGCAAGCGAGATGAGGGCGCCGGCTGAAAAGGCGCGGCGGTTCACGAAGGCGTACACCGGGACCTGCGAGTCGTTGATCGCGTCGGCAATCCGCTCCGCCGCGTCCACCCGCCCCCCGGGAGTGTCAATGTCGAGGACGACGGCGGAGGCTCCGGCCGCAGCCGCTTCCTGGAGGCTTCGCTCGATGAAGGGAGCGAGCCCGAGTTCGATCTCTCCGACGATCGGGACCCGATAGACCGGACCGGACGGGTTCTGGGTGAGCTGGGCCCCGACACCCACGGCGGCGAGGCAGACCAGAGTTGGGAGCCAGGGCACCGACCCCGCGCTGAATCGGATGGTGGGACGCATCGCGCCGATCGCCTCGTCTTGAAGCTTTGACTCGCACTCGCATGGGGGGCCGGACGACTTCCGGACTCAAATCTACCCCAGAGTACGATTCTGTGCCGGGATTCCTTCGAAGACGTCTCTGCCGCGGGCCCGCACGATGTCGCGACGGGGCGCCTCCTACGGCCGGATCCGCTCCCTTGACCCGCCGCGCGAGCGGCCGGTAGCTTGGCCGATGACTCGCAAACCCGAGAATCCGAGGGAAGGACTGACGCGTCTTTTTGGCGACGCGGCGCGGCCGGACGAGCCCGGCGCCTCCCCCTTCGGAGAAGACTCCCCGGGAAAAGATCCGATTTCGAGAATCCGCACGGCCGTCGTGAGGCTCCGGCGGGTCCGGTCCCAGGTCAGCGCGGAAGGTCTCACTCCCGCGGCCACACGCACCGTTCTGGACGAGATCGTTCAGGCCCTCGAGGCGGTGGCCGAAGGGCTGGGCGCCCCGAACACGCCACCGCCTTCGGACGAGGACGAATGACCGCCGCAACGGACCCCGCCCCCACCCCGTCCGACTGGACTCCCGAATCCGCGAAGGAAGAATTGGATCGCCTCCGGGAACAGATCTCGGAGGTGGACGAACGCCTTATTCGAACGATCGGCGAGCGGCGGGACCTGGTCCTCCAGGTCGGTCGGATCAAAGAGATCCTCGGCATTCCGGTCCTGGATCCGGGACGCGAGGCCCAGGTCGTCCGGGGAGCCGTTGAACGGGCACGCGAGTTCGGGCTCGACGAGGAGATGACGCGCGATGTGTTTTGGCGCATCATCGCGGCCGCTCGGTCGGCCCAGAGCGGCCGCTAAGGCGGCGGCCGCTACCCGCCCAGGTGTCCTATTCGTTCCTCGCCGGGGGGAGGACCCCCACCCCGTCCAGCGAAGCCACGAGGCGGTGCGAATCGCCCTGCGGGACGCGAACCAGATGTCCGCCACCGGGCGGCGTCATTCCACGAATCAGGTGCGGATTGAGCTCGCGGATCAGGGCCGGATGGACACCGAGCGCGCGGGCCACCCGAGCGAGCGAGGTCCCTCCCGGGACGAGAACCCGGTCGAAGAGATAAGGGAGCGACCGTTCGACTTCGAAGCCGAAGTGCTCCGGCTGCTGCGCGATCAGCGTCGCCGCGAGCATCTTGGGAACGTAGTTGCGCGTCTCTCCCGGCAGGTACCGGGAAATCTTCCAATAAAGATCCTCGTCGTCGGCGTCCACGGCCATTTCCCGATCGAGCGCGCGGAGCACCACGGCCGGCCCCGCGTTGTACGCGGCGGCGGCCAGGTACCAGGATCCGAAGGTCTCGTAGAGATCCTCCAGGTAGTCGAGCGCGGCGTCCGTCGCCCGCACCGGGTCCCTCCGTTCGTCCACCCAGTAATCCACCGTGAGTCCGAAGGCGCGCGCCGTCGCGCCCATGAACTGCCAGACCCCGGACGCCGATACGCGCGACGTCGCCGAGGTGACGAACCCGGACTCGATCATCGCGAGGTAGAGGAGCTCTTCCGGCATCCCGCGCTCGCGTAGCCGCTCTTGGATGAAACCGCCGTACAGTCCCTCACGGACGAGGTACCCTTCGAAGGCCGACCGCTCGGGACCGAGGAATCGTTGGATCCAACGCTCCACTTCCGCGTTGACCGACATCGGGAGTCGCGTCTCGAGGAGAGCGGCGGTGGCGTCCGAGACTTCGGGAAAGGCGCTCACCGACTCGACGGGACGATTCGTCGTCCAGGCGAGAGCGACGAGAGATACGGAGAGGAATCCCATCGCCGCGAACGCATGCTTCACGGGTCGGGGAAAGGATGGAACACCTTCTGGCCCCGTTTCGTCCCCTACCGCCTGCAAGGGACTTCGGGGGCGATCCTTCTGGCCGTCGGGTTGCATGCGCCGACCTCGGTCAGAGTGGACGAATGACCAACGTGATACGACGGGAACGACTGAAGGATCCCCTTGCCAGGCAAGGGGATAGGGAAACATATGAAGTAAGGGGACTTAGCTCTCGGGATAGACCGAGACGGCGGGGCGGCGGCGGATCGTCTCGAACCGCACGACGCCGTCCACGAGAGAAAAGAGGGTGTCGTCGCTTCCGCGACGAACATTGCGTCCGGGGTGGAAGCGGGTTCCACGCTGACGGACCAGGATTCCGCCGGCGCGCACGGGTTCCCCTCCGTACCTCTTCACGCCGAGGTACTGTGGGTTCGAGTCCCGTCCGTTCCGGCTCGAGCCGACACCCTTCTTATGTGCCATGGGAAATCTTCCGGTTATTCGTTCGATCGCGGCGGCGCGGGGAGAAGACCGTTCAAGCGACGATCTCTTCGACCCGAATTTCCGTGTATCCCTGCCGGTGGCCCTGCTTCTTGCGATAGCCCTTCCGACGCTTCCTCTTGAAGACGATGACCTTTCGGTCCCGACCGTGAGCGACGACTTCGGCTTTCACCGCCACGCCGGCCAGCGTCGGCTGTCCCACCGTGACCGCGTCTCCGTCCGCCAGGAGGAGTACGTCCCCGAACGTGACCGTCTCCCCGGCTTCGGCGGCGAGGGAGGGGATTCTGAGACGTTCTCCGGGCCTGGCCCGGAACTGCTTACCACCTGTACGGAAGACGGCGTACATCGGTCTTTCCTGGTTTCACGATCCGGCGGCGCTCCAAGCCAACTTCAGCCAAGAAATTTGCCGCTGGGAGTGGTTCAAGTCAACTGGGTGGCTCGGGTCTTCAGCCCGGCTGGCGGGTCAGGTACTTCTCCGTCACGTCGGTCCCGGCCGGCCCCGAAAGGAGCCGGAACTCGTCTTCGCGGAGGAGGGGGTCGTCTCGAAGATCCAGTGGAATCCGCATCCGGTCGCGCAGGCGCTTCAGGAAGTCGGGCTCCTCCTCCATGACGTGGAGCGCCACCTCGGGGTGGACCCGGATGAGGATGGACCGCTCCTGCCCGGAAGCGGCCGCCCTCTTGAGGCTTCGTTCCACTCGCCGGATGACCGTCGGCGGCGTGAAGACGCGCCCTGCCCCACCGCAGTGATCACAAACCCGCGTCAGCGTCTGGAACAGGGAGGGACGGACCCGCTGCCGGGTCATCTCGATGAGTCCGAGATCCGAGACGCTGAAGGCCTTGGTCCGTGCCCGGTCCCGTCCCAGCTGAGTCCGCAGTTCCTGTAGAACGCGGTCCCGGTTCGACTGGGACTCCATGTCTATGAAGTCCACGACGACGATTCCACCGATGTCACGGAGCCGGAGCTGGCGCGCGATCTCCCGCGCCGCGTCGAGATTCGTGCGAAGGATCGTTTCCTCGGGGTCCTTCCTTCCTTTGCCCGTGAACTTTCCGGTGTTCACGTCGATGGAGACGAGTGCCTCCGTCGGCTCGACGATGATGTAGCCACCGGATGCGAGGGTCACCCTCCTCTGGAACGCCTCGCCGATTTCCTCTTCGATGTCATAGCGGTCGAAGAGGGGAACCGGATCCTGATAGAGCCGGAGCCGGCCCATGAGGTCCGGATCCACGCTTTTCACGTATTGGACGATTTCGTTGTACACCTGCTTGTTGTCCACGATCAGCGCGTCGAGCTTGTCCGAAAAGAGGTCCCGGATCACGCCCGAGATGAGCTTCGCCTCTCCGTGGACGAGAGCCGGGGCTTTGGACGAATCGGCCCTCCGCTTGATCTTTTGCCAGAGCGCGTGGAGTCGTTGGAACTCCCCTTCGAACTTCGCGCGGTTCAGCTCCTCGCCCACGGTGCGGATGATCAGCCCACCCGCGTCGGCGGGGCGGATCTCCTTGGCGAGTTGGCGGAGGCGGGCACGCTCGTCCCGCTGGTCGATTTTTCGGCTCACTCCGACGTGAGCCGAAAAGGGCATGTATACGAGGAATCGGCCGGGAAGTGAGATCTGCGCGGTGAGCCGCGGACCCTTGGTCCCGATCGGCTCCTTCGTGACTTGCACGAGAAGGGTGTCGCCCTTCCGGAGCTGGTCCTGGATGGCGGGAAGCTTTCGCTGGCGCCCCCCGCGGCGACCGTCACCGCCCGAGCGACCGTTGCCGCCACCCCCCGACCGGCCCTCTCCACCTCCGCGGCCGCGACCGTTCCCTCCCTCGGAGTCGTCGTCCTCGTCATCCTCAACATCCGCGGAGACGAGGTCCGACGCATGGAGGAACCCGGCCTTCTCCGTTCCGATGGCCACGAAGGCCGCCTGGATGCCGGGGAGGACGGCTTCCACCGTCCCGAGGTAGATATCCCCGACCAAGCGGTCCTGATCCGGTCGGTCGAGCATCAGCTCGACGAGCCGATCGTCCTCCATCAGCGCGACCCACGATTCCTGCGGGGTCGCGCTGATCAAGATTTCTCGCTTCAAGTAGCCTTATTCTCCCGAATTTCCCGGAGGCCGGAGATCGGTTCCGCACCGCTCCACCCGCACGCCGCTCCCCTGCGCCGGCAACGCGCCGGACACACCGGAGACGGCCGTTCGGCGGCCCGGCGAGATTCCGCCCACGCCCGCAGTCGTCCCTTTGCCTTCCTTCGCCCACCCTTCAATGACTGCCAAAACGGCAGGATATCGTCATCCGGCCCATGGCCGGGATTCCTAACATTCGCAACGATTGTTTTGCTACCCCGAAGGCCGGTCCCAGGCTCCCTCGATGTTTCCGTGCGGGAAGCGGAGGCGTACCGGGACCCGGTTCACCTGCCTCCCGCGTGGAGGGCGGGCTCGAGAACGCCGGGCCAACCTACGCACCGGTCGCACCCACCGCACGGTCCCCCTTCCCGAACCTCGCCGAACCAGCCGAGAAGGAGGGATCTTCGGCACGCCCGCGTGCGCGCGTACCGGGCGACGCCGCTGAGTTTTTCGCGCCCGCTCCGCCGCCGGGTGAGTCGTTCTCGAATGGCCTCCGCGCTTCCCAGGCGCCGGTACTCCCCGAGGGAAGTGAGGGGAGGATGCGTCGCGTCGAGGAAAAGACGATGGACGCGCGCGTCGTCTCGAGCGAAAAAGGCGAGACAGACCGCGGGACCCCCATCGCGCCCCGCGCGACCAGCCTCCTGATAATAATCCTCGAGCGACCCCGGGAGCTGGTCGTGGATCACGAGGCGGACGTCGGGGCGATCGATTCCCATCCCGAAGGCATTGGTCGCGACGACCACCGGCCGCGAGTGCGTGAGAAAAAAGGATTGCACCCGCGCCCGCTCCTCCGGAGGGAGTCCGGCATGATAGGCTTCGGCGCGGATTCCGAAACGCGCCAGCGAAGCACGGATCAACTCGACACGTCCGCGGGTGGAAGCGTACACGAGGCGGGCGCCCGGAAAGCGGAGGAGGAGGTCGTGGATCTCCCGCTCCTTCGGCCCGGCTCCGGCACTCTTTCGCGAACCCCTCCGCGTGGGCTCGGCGCGGCGCACGACCCAGTGGAGATTCGGCCGGTCAAAGGTTCCGACGATCCGCACGGGCGATCTCATCTCGAGCGTGCGCTCGATGTCCGCGCGCACCCGGGGCGTGGCGGTCGCGGTGAGGGCGAGTACGGGCGCGCCGAGCGCCATCCGTACCTCACCTAGTTTGCGATATGACGGACGGAAATCATGTCCCCACATGGATATACAGTGCGCTTCGTCAACGGTAAGGAGGGAGGGCCGCAGGAGAGGAAGGAGGACGCGAAATCGTTCGCTCTGGAAGCGCTCCGGAGCGAGAAGGAGGAGGTGAAGTGCCCCGGCGCGGATCTCCGCCTCGACCCGCTCACGCTCCTCCGGGAGGAGTCCCGCATGGAGGGCTTCCGCGCACATTCCGGCGTCGCGCGCACGGCGCACCTGGTCCGCCATCAGAGAGACGAGGGGGCAGACGACCACAGTGAGCCCGGGGAGCATCAGCGCGGGCACCTGGTAACAGACGCTCTTCCCTCCCCCGGTCGGGAGGATCCCGAGCGCGTCGCGCCCGGACAGGGCGGCGTCCACCAGCGCGCGTTGCCCCGGGCGAAAGCCGGGATACCCGAAGTGGCGGTGGAGGATCTCGTCCGGATCGGCCCCGGCCGCGATCGGGCGGCGGGACGGGGGCCCCGAGGGAGGCGGAGCGGAAGGCATTCACCATGGATCGCTGCTCCCCCGGGGCGAGGCGATGGCGAGGCATGCCAGCCTACCTGGGGCTTCCCACTCGGCGGCCGGTTGGTGAAGTTGCCCGGGTACCCCCGAGCTTCGAAGGAAGGACAGCATGTCCAAGGACAAGATCGAGATCTACGACACGACCCTCCGGGACGGCGCGCAGACCGAGGGAATCTCCCTCTCAGGTGAGGACAAGATCCGAATCGCCCGCCGGCTGGACGAGTTCGGAATCGACGTCATCGAAGGCGGGTGGCCGGGGTCCAACCCGAAGGATGTCGAGTTCTTCGAGCGCGCGCGCGACATGGATTGGAGTCACGCGGTGATCGCCGCCTTCGGCTCGACGCGCCGCCGGAACACCGCGCCCGAGGACGACGCGAACCTGCGCGCCCTCGTCGAGGCGGGGACGAAGGTATGCACGGTCGTGGGGAAGAGTTGGACGCTCCATGTGGACGAGGTCCTCCAGGTCGGTCGCGGCGAAAACCTCGCGATGATCGAGGAGAGCGTGGCCTTTCTCGCCTCCGCGGGGCGCCGTGTCGTTTACGACGCCGAGCACTTCTTCGATGGATTCCGCGGCGATCCCTCCTACGCCCTCGAGACTCTGCGGGCAGCTCTCCGTGGTGGCGCGGACGTCCTCGTCCTCTGCGACACGAACGGCGGCTCCATGCCCTGGGATGTCGAAGCCGTGGTGGGGACGGTGGGAAAGGAGCTGGGCGCGAAGCTCGGAATCCACACGCATAACGACTGCGAGCTCGCGGTCGCGAACTCCTTGGCGGCCGTTCGGGCCGGTGCGGTGCACATCCAGGGGACGATCAACGGGTACGGGGAGCGGTGCGGAAACGCGAACCTCTGCTCGATCATCCCGGACCTGGAGCTGAAGCTCGGGAAGCGCTCCCTTCCCGAAGGTCGGCTGGAGCAGCTGCACGACCTCGCGCACTTCGTCGCGGACATCGCGAATGTGGCCGAGGACCCACGGCTCCCCTACGTGGGCCGGAGCGCCTTCGCCCACAAGGGGGGCATCCACGTCGCCGCCATGCGGAGGAACGAGCGTGCCTACCAACACATCGAGCCTGCGATGGTCGGAAACCAGATGCGCGTCGTCGTGAGCGAGCTGAGCGGCCGAGGCAACCTCCTCAGCAAGGCGGAGGAGATGGCGGTCACGGTCGGAGGAGGAGGGGACATCGGCGCGGTCCTCGACGAGATCAAGGTGCTCGAAGCGCGCGGCTTCTCCTTCGAGGCCGCCGACGCGTCGGTGGCCCTCATGATCTGGCGCCATGGAACGGAGTACCGGCCCCCCTTCCGCCTCGTGGATTACACCGTCGTCGTCGAGCACCGAGACGGGAGAGGAACCTTCGCCGAGGCGACGGTGAAGGTCGAAGTCGAGGGGGAGCGTTATCACACCGCCGCCGAGGGGACGGGACCGGTAGACGCCCTCGATGGCGCGCTCCGGAAGGCGCTCGTCTCCCGTTTCCCCGAAGTCACGGATTTCCAGCTCGTGGACTACAAGGTGAGGATCCTCGACGGAGAGCACGCGGCCGGCGCGATCACCCGCGTCCTGATCGAGACGCGAGACCAGGAGCGCGACTGGATCACGGTCGGCGCGTCCTCCAACATCATCGATGCGTCGTGGCGGGCCCTCGCCGACAGCCTCGAATACGGGCTTCTCGTCAGACGACAGAAGTGACCCGCCCGTGGCGCCGCCACTGGCGGGCCCGCCCGGTCCTCGGGATCTACGCGGGGAGAAAAAAGTGGGCCTTCCAGGGAGAGCCGCTCAGGAAGGGATGACCACGATGGCCTGCGGCCCCTTGTCCCCCAGCTCCTCCGTGAATCGGACCGCCTGACCGAGCTCCAGGGCGGCGAATCCCTTCCCTTGCACGGCGTTCTCGTGGAAATAGAGCTCCCGCCCATCCACCGATTCGACGAAACCGTACCCCTCGCCGGGAAATAACTTCGCCACCTTTCCTCGAGGAGGGGGCTCGGCCGGCTTCAGGCCGCCCCGACGCTTCCGTTCGTGTTCGAGGAGCCGAGCGCGTGTCGTGTCGAAGGCTTCGGCGATGGCGACGACGATGTCATCGTTGGTCTCATCGTCAGGGGGAAGGCGGCTGACGACGATCTCGGCTCCGGGGATCGTCAGATCCACTCGAACCCGGTACTGGTTCCCGTTGCGGTGCCGCTTGTGGGGAAGCTCCGCGGCGATGCGGCAGGCCATGATCCGGTCATGTATTTCCTCGAGCTGGGCGATCCCATCTTCGATGGCCCGGTCCACAGCGGGGGTGCGGGAAACGTCGCGGAAAACGATCTCGGGAGGGACTTGCATCGCGGCCTCGATCCGTCGGTGGGTTCAATCGGACTCCTCTTCTTGCACCTCGGATGGGAGGAACCGCAGGGCGAATCCGGCGAGGAGCACAACGATCGCCGAGGTCACCAACCACCCGATGTCGAGGATCATACCCCCGAGAGCAAGTCCGGCTCCGATCGCGAAGATGCGAACCTTCCAGTCCAACAGCTGTGCGGGTTCGCCGCTTCGGCGCCGGTCGAGGAAGAGGCGCGGCGTCATGCGCCCCGGTGCCCCGCGAGCCACTCCCGGATGTAGGCGACCGCCTCGCCGGTCGGGCTTCCCGGACCGAAGAGCCGACCCACTCCCGCCGCATGAAGCGCGGCGGCGTCCGCGTCGGGAATGATGCCGCCCCCAGTGAGGAGAACGTCGCTCCTCCCCGCTTCGTCGAGGAGCGTCTTCACCTTGGGGAAAAGGGTCATGTGCGCACCGGAGAGAACCGAGAGAGCGACCACGTCCACGTCTTCCTGGAGGGCGGCGGTTACGATCATCTCCGGCGTCTGGTGCAGCCCGGTGTAAATCACTTCGAAGCCCGCATCGCGAAAGGCGGCCGCGATCACGCGGGCGCCCCGGTCGTGACCGTCGAGCCCCGGCTTGGCGACCAAAACGCGGATCCTGTGGACCTCGGCGCTCACGGCGCGTTCGCTCCGAGCGTCACCTCGACCACGAAGGGGGACCCCGCGTCCCGGGTTTCCGCATCCGACTCGGCACCCGTGGGAAGCGGGATCTTCAGATGGTCCACTCCCCTCCCTCCCACGATGCAGCTTCGCACGCCCCGGGAAACACCGTCCGGATTGCGAACGCGGACCGCCACCATGACCCCCTCGATCTGGATCTCGACTTCGAATTCGCCCCACCCCACCGGAATACACGGATCCACCGAAAGGTACCGCCCTTCCCGGCGAATCCCGAGCACGTCCTCGAGGGCCACCCGCCAGATCCAGCCGGCAGACCCGGTATACCAGGTCCACCCGCCCCGCCCGACGTGGGGCTCGGCGCCG
Source organism: Gemmatimonadota bacterium (assembly GCA_040882465.1). Taxonomy (NCBI): domain Bacteria; kingdom Pseudomonadati; phylum Gemmatimonadota; species Gemmatimonadota bacterium. The sequence continues at coordinate 79,561 of JBBEBG010000018.1, read as the reverse complement.
TAGACGTCGGCCGCGATGACATACGGCTCGACGCGATAACGTCGCGTCCCCTCGACCCCTTCGGCATGGCGGGTCGGCAAGAGGAGCCGGAGGAGGGCGCCCGCTCGCTCACCGTCGCCGACGCTGGCGAAGGCGCGCACGAGCCAGGCGGCCGCGTGGGTGTATTGTCCCCCGTTTTCGCGCACGCCAGGAGGGTACGCGGCGATGTACCCCGGATCGGGCCCCGCCCCGGAAAACGGCGGCGTGAGGAGGAGGACGACTCCGTCGCCTTCCCGTACGAGCTCCCGCCACGCCGAATCGAGCGCGATGAGCGCACGCCCCCGGTCGGCGGCTCCCGAGATCACACCCCAGGACTGTGCGATTGAATCGATGCGCGCTTCGCGAGACTCGCGGGAGCCGAGTGGCCTCCCGTCATCGAAGAAGGCCCGGCGGTACCACGCGCCGTCCCATCCGTGCGTCTCGATCGCGTCGCGCACCTGGTCGCCCCACTCCTCGAGCCGGAGGGCCGTGCGCTCCTCGCACCGGCTCCGCGCGATGGAGGTCAGTAGCCGGCAGGTATCCACAAAGAACCACCCGAGCCAGATGCTCTCTCCCCGTCCTTCTTCGCCCACCCGATCCATGCCGTCGTTCCAATCGCCCGTGCCTATCAGCGGAAGCCCGCGAGGCGACCGGAGCTGCGCCACTCGCCCGACGGCGCGCAGCCCGTGTTCCCAGAGGGATTCCTGGACATCCGACGCGGCGAAGAGGTCGTAGTTCTCGTTCGCGTCCGCGGAAAGGACCGGACCGGCCAGATAGGGGACCTTTCGATCCAGGAGAGTTTCGTCCCCCGTCCAACGGATGGTGTGCGCCAGGACCCAGGGGAGCCAGAGGAGGTCGTCCGAGCAGCGCGTCCGCACTCCGCGAAGGGTGCCGGGATGCCACCAGTGCAGGACGTCGCCCTCCAGGAACTGCCTTCGCGCGGCTCCCTCCAGGTGCTCCGCCGCGAGGCCCGGATCGAGGGGAAGGAGAGTATACACGTCCTGGAGCTGGTCGCGAAAACCGAACGCCCCCCCCGACTGGTAGAACCCCGTGCGCCCGCGGAGACGGGAGGTGAGCGTCTGATAGGGAAGCCAGCCGTTGAGGAGCTGATCGAGGGCCGCATCCGGCGTGCGCACGCGCACCCTCCCGAGGTACTCCCGCCACTTCCGCGAGCCGGCCTCGGCGAGATCCTCCCCCCCGCGTTCCGAGCGCAGCGCGTTCAGCACGGCATCGAGTTGGTCCTGGCTCTCCACCGCGCCCAGGAAGAAGGAGAGCTCAGCGTGGCCACCGGGACCGAGGACAATCTCCTTCCTGAGAACTCCGCACGGACGCCCGTCGGGGACCGCGCGCTCGCCGGGAAGGATTTGCCGGAGGCCTACCGGCACCTGATCCAGGGGCCCGGCCGAACCGAGGAACTCCTCGCGATCCGTGGCCATCCCGTCGGGGGGCCAGTCGGAGGCGAGGAATGCGACCCGGTCCGGAAACTTGAGCGAATAAGGATTCCTCGCGACGACGGCCGCGCGGTCGGAGTCGAAGCGCACTTGGAGCCGCCCCGCCGACGCGATCGGGTGAGGGCCGAGCACCCAGTCCACGAAAAAGGTCGCGGAGAAGCGCCGGGGGCGGGGGTCGCTGTTTTCGAGACGCAGGCGCACCACCTTGGCCGGCAAGGTGGGATGGAGGAACCAGGTGACCTCCTCGGAAAGGCCACCCGCCGTGGCGGAAAGGGTCGTGCGCCCCCAACCGTGACGGACGCGATGTGGCCGGTCGAGACCCAGGGGACCGGGGCCCGGCGTCCAGACGCGGCCGTCCTCCTCGTCGCGCAGGTAGAGAACCTCACCGACCATTCCCAAGACGGGATCGTTGTGCCAGGGCGTCAAGCGGAATTCCCCCGCGTCCTCGGTCCAGGTGAAGCTCCCGCCGGACTCGGTCACGAGGAAGCCGATGCGATCCCGCGCGATCAGGTTGACCCAGGGCGCCGGCGTCGTCTCGCCGGGCTTCAGCCGGATAACGTAGTCCCCCGACGCAGGATCGAATCCACCGAGTCCCGAGGGCGCCGTGAGGCTCTCAATCGGTGACGCCCGGTCGAGGAGCGCCGGCGTTACGCCGCCTTTTTCCGGATGGGAGAGCGGCGCGCGCTCCTCAAAGAGGGTGCCGGCCAGTTTCGGTAGAGGAGCGCGGGAGTGTCTCCAGGCGGCGACCTGGCTCTCGAGCGTGTGTCCGGTCGTGTCCACCTGAAATGCCGCGAGCGTCCGAAGTCGCAACTGTTCTTCGGATCCGAGATCCTCCATCCGCACGATGTGGATTCCCCCTGGGCGGCCCAGCGCATGTTCGGCTCCGACCTCGGAGAGGAGAACGCGGACACGGTCGCGCAGAAGATCCTGGTACGCCCCGACGCCTCGCCCCGTGACGACGAGGTCCACCTTCAGTCCGCGGGCGCTCCACCACCGCTGCGCGCGCACGAGCTCGGTGAGGACGGCAGCCCCCTCGCCCGCTTCGCCCTCGACGAGGATGAAAGGAAGGTCCCCGGAAATCCCCCAACGCCAGAGCGACGATTGGCGGAGATCCAGCGTCCCGTCAGTCCCGGCCCCCGGAGCGTGCATCGCCCGCGGGCGGAGGATGTGGGCGAGGAGCTCGCTCCAGACGGCCGGGTCGTTGGCGTCCGCGCCGAGGCGGACAAGCTCTCCTTCGGCGCGGGCGCGCGACTGGATGCGGGCCCACTCGCGGCGCCGTGGCGACCGAAGCTCCGACGCGTTCTGAATCACCGTCCCGCGGTCGGGTCCCACGGCGAGGAGGAGGGTCAGGGAGAAGTCACCCCAGGGGAGAAGATCGAGGTCGAGCACCGCCGAGGCCATCGGGTCGAGCGGATGGTGCGGGCGCGTGGGAGACACGAGGCGGTGAGGATCGAGAAGACCCATCGGCCGGGTCCGGCTCCCGCCACGCCCTAAGAAGACGTCCCTCCCTGTCCCCCACTGGATCGGGGGCGACCCGCCGGCCGAACCCAGGATCGCCACGAGCAGAACGGGCGGACGTTCGCCCTCTTCCCTCGGGCGCCGCTCGAAGAGAACCCCTTCGCCGCCCGGGAGTGGGAGCGCGCGCACGAAGAGCTTCTGAAAGGCCGGGTGCCGAAGGTCATCCGCGAGGGGGGCCAGCGCCACTTCCGCGGAAATCGCGAGCCGAAGGAATCGGGGACGCGGAGACTCGTTCGAGAGGACGAGGCGTCGGACTTCGACCCCGGGAACGGGGGGAAGGAGGACACTCAACCGCGTGCGGATCCCGCGCGACTTCCGCATGAACTCGGCGCGGTGCGGCTCGAAGAGAAGCTGCTGGTCATCGGAGGGAGGCGCCATGGGATCGGGAAGGGGCCGCCAACTCTCCTCGCTGTTCCGATCGAAGAGAATGACGTCCGGCCCTCCTTCGGGTTGTCCGTCCCCGACCCCTCCCCGAACGACCGACCATTCGCCCCACCGGCTCCCCCCGCGACCATCGGGGCCCATGGATACGACGAGATCCCCGCTCACCAGGTGATGGACGGGCGCGGGAACGGCGTCGGGGGCCGGGAACCAGCTCTTGATCCCGGCACCCAGGCTGCCGGCGAGCACCGGAACGCTGCGGTCCACCCACTTGCGTTCCACCGCCCGGCGCCAGGGAATCCGTTCGAAGAGGTAGGGCTCGACCGTGCTGATCCGCGGATCGCGATGGAAACGGTCGACGATCCGGTGACCGGTCAGGTGGTTCCCGAGCGCCGCCATGATCATCCCATGATGATGGCTCATGTAGGACCGGACGACGCGCGGCTCGTACTTCCACTCTGCGCCCCGCCCGAAGTCGAGCGCTTCGTAAGGCCCCCACGGTCCGATGCCGTCCAGTCGCTCGAGGAAGTCGAGGTTTCGGCGCACGGCGCCGGGCGCGAGCGACACCGCCATGAGCGAGGCGTACGGGGCCACGACGAGTCGGGTGCCCGCATTTCTCCGGAGTCCCAGAGTGGGGACGCCGAAGGCCCGATACTGGTAGTGCCCCTCGGCGCTCAGCACGTGGTAGCCCGACTCCGAGATTCCCCAGGGCACCCGTTCCGACTTTCCGTAGTCCACCTGGACGTCCACCGCCCGCCGGCACGCTTCCTCGAGGACCGTCTCGGGAGGCATCTGGAGAAAGAGGGAGGGCATGAGGTATTCGAACATCGTCCCGGCCCAGGAGACGAGAATCGGCCCGCGGTCGGTCCAGGCGAAGGGACGCCCCAAGTGCAGCCAGTGGGCGGGCGGCGCCTCCCCCTTCGCGATCGCGATCGCGCTCGCGATCCGCGCCTCGGAGGCGAGAAGATCGTAGTGGTTCGGATCCAACTCACCGCCGGAGACGGAAAACCCGATGCGGAAGAGCTCGCGGCGCCGGTCGTAGAGGAAGCTGAAATCCATCTCCCGGAACCAATCGTCGAGTGTGTCCGCCAGCCGGGAGACGTCCTCGAGCAGGAGCCGAGCCGCCTCGAGGGCGCTTTCGATCCCTGCACGGAGCCCGTCCTCCTCCAGTCCCCCGGTCCCCGAGGCGACCGCCGCGACTCGCGGCCTTGCCACTTCCCTCTCGAGAACGAGGACGAGGCGGGCCAGGGACGGAATCCTCCCCCGCTCGGGGACGATCCGGCGATGGAGCTCCAACCCTTCGGGCGACTCGCGACGGCTGCGCTCAAGCCAGGGAAAGAGGAGGAGGACCTCGGCGATCCCCTGCTCGGCGTCATTCCTCAGATGTCCGAGCCAGGCGTGAACGCTTCCCCAGCGCTCGGAGTACGCGGGATCTTCACCCCCTTCTCGGATGTCGAGGAAGTGCCCCTCCACTTTGGGGATTTCCACATCCCGGAGCTCCTCGAGGGCGCTCAGGTAAGCCCGGAATCCTTCGGCCCACGCTCCCGTGAGGCGACGGCGCACCCAGGTGGCCAGGGCCTCCACCTCGATCGCAAGGGCCTGCGCCGCCCCATCCCCCCTCATCCCGCGCAGGATCTCGGAGACGACCTGGCAACTGTCCCCAAGGCCGTCGGTGCGGTGCGGGCCCAGCACGGGAATGTGCCGCGTCTCCAGAAGCGCTTCGCGGGTGACGAGGAAGGCCGCGGAAAGATTTCCCGAGTCCACCGTCGAGACGTAGAGAGGGTGGAGCGGCTCGAGGTTCGAGGTGTCATACCAGTTGAGGAAGTGCCCCCGGTAACGCTGGAGTCGGCCCAGACCGTCAATGGTATTCCGGATGCGCGTTACAAAGCCCGCGGTTCCGATGAACCCGAGGTCCCAGGCCGTGACGGCCGCGACCATTGCCATTCCGACGTTGGTCGGGGAGGTCCGGCGGGCGATCTCACCCCCGGGGTCCTCCTGGAAGTGGTCCGGCGCGAGCCAGTGGTTCTCGGGACCCTGGAAGCGCTCGTAATAGCCCCACACCCTTCGCGCGAGCGAGCGAGCGCGTGCCCGCGGAAACTCGCCGCGCGGCTCACGGAGCGGCCCCCTCTGCTTGCTGACCTGGTGGGCGACCAGCGGCGAAAGCACCCAGAGTGCGAGGAGGGGGAGCGCGGCCGGCGCGACCGCGCCCGGCAGTAGGAGAAGCACGGTGCCCGAGGCGAGGCCCAGAATCGGCCCCCCCCGGACGTGCTTCACCATAAAACCGACCGAATCGGCGCGTCCGATAGACCGGGCGGTGGCGGCTGCCGAGGTCCACTCGAGGAGCCCCCGCCGGGTCACCCACATCCTATGGAGTGCGCGGACGATCGCATCGCTCGCGTTCCATGCTTCGAAGGGGAGGAGCGTCAGATCGAGGATCCACCGCCCGAGGGCACGGACCAGCGCGCGCCCTTCCGCTTCGAAGTCCGCCCTCCTCGGAAACTGGCGGACAAACCGGAAGGTGGCGTCCACCGACCCGGTCAAAAAAGGGAGGCCGACCATCGCCACGAGCAGGAGGGTCCAAACCGTGGCGCGCGCCGGGAAGACGGCCCATCCGAGGACGAGGAGAAGGAGGAGCGCCGCCGGCTGGAGCGACCGGCGGAGGTTGTCGAAGATCATCCACCACGACAGGAAGGGGAGCCGATTCCGGAGCTTCTCTCCCCGCTCCCCAGGAACCCGGGGGAAAAGCCAGGGGAGAATCTGCCAATCGCCCCGGATCCAGCGGTGCGCTCGCCGCGCGTGCGTCAGGAGGTGCCCCGGGAAGTCCTCGAGGAGGATGAGGTCGGATACGAGACCGGCGCGGCCGTGGGCGCCCTCGAAGAGGTCGTGGCTCAGGAGTGAGTTTTCCGGCGTCCTCCCCGCGAGGCTTCCTTCGAAGGCGCGGACATCGTAGATCCCCTTCCCCGCGAAGATTCCGACGTCGAAGAGGTCCTGGTACACATCGAAGGCGGCGTGTGCGTAGAGATCGAGCCCCTGGATTCCTCCCGAGACGCGACTGAATAGCGTGCCCCCTTCGGCGTCCGGGAGGATTTCGATCCGTGGCTGGAGAACGGAGTAGCCGCGGAGGACGCGCCCGCCCGTTCCGGACTCGGGCCGGTTCAGCGGATGGGCGAGCGTCCCCACGAGTCGCGCGGCGGCGCTTCGCGGAAGGCGAGTGTCGGCGTCGAGCGTCAGGACGAAGGGATTTCCCTCCAGGCGAGCCGGCGATCCCTCGACGACCCAGAGCTCCGAGGGCCGTCCGAGGAGGAGGAGATTCAGCTCGGTGAGTTTTCCCCGCTTCCTCTCCCATCCCATCCAGACTCCCTCCGAGGGATTCCACCGCCGGGGGCGGTGGAGGAGGAGGAAAGGGCCCGATCCCTTCGTCCCGTAGCGCTCGTTGAGCGCCCGGATTCCGCCCGCGGCGTAGGAGATCAGCGCATCATCATGTTCGACGCGCTTCGACTTCGCGTCGGAGAAATCGGAGAGGAGGGCGAAGGTGAACGCCGGATCCGAGTTCGCCTGGTAGTTCGACTCGAGGGTGTGGAGTAGATCGTCCACCTCTTCTCTCGAGCTGAGAAGGACGGGGACCGCGACCACGGTGCGGAAGCGTTCCGGAATCCCTCGTCGCACGTCGAGACGCGGAAGCGGACGGGGTGCGCTGAGCTGGCCCGCGACCCGGTTCGCGAGGGAAACCGCCAACCCCAGCCCGGGAATGAGCCCGATGGCCAGAGCGACGATCCTGGGCCATGTGGGCGGGGCGATCGCCCAGAGAACGGCGAGAAAGGCGACGGTGACGAGGGCCATGCCCCCGAAATAAGCCCACCCCAGCCACCGGCGCCGCGAGGACGGGACGCCGTTCCAGGGCCTCTTAATTCCGAGCTCGTGAAGGAGGTCCGCACGCCCCTCGTCCACCAGGTAATACCCGACGTGCCCCTCCCTATCCTCGGTCGCCCGCGCGCGCGCGCACTCGAGGACTTGCCGCGCAACGAGTTCCTCTTCGAGCTTCGCCCGCGTCCCGACGCGTTCGATCTCCCTCCGGTATCGGTCGCGGGTGCGGAAGTCCATCGCTGGATACACGCCGGACGGGTCTTCGCGAAGCACCGCCTCGACTCGGCTGAGCGCCTCCACCACGTCTCGCCAGTCTTCGCCGGCGAGCGTTCTGAGGGAGAGGATGTACGGTCCGACTTCCACCCGGCCGTCCTCGCCCGAGACCTGTCCAATCAAGTCGTCGAGGAGGGCGAGGCGGAGAAAGGAAGGCAGAGCCCAGAGCTCCGCGAGCCGGAGAGGACGCACTTCCTGATAACCTTCGAGGAAGAGGAGGATTTCCTCCACCTCGACCCGCCCCCCCTCTCTCCGGACGATCTCTTGCGCGAGCACCTCGGCGCGCGTCTTCCCCCGAAGCGGCTCGGGATGTCGCAGTCCCGGAAGCCGGTCCACGAATCCCTTTGGTAGCGCGCCCTCCAGCTCTTCGAGCGCCTCCGCAATGATGAAGTCGTTTTCGAGGAGCCAGATCCTTCCGCCCGGGGCGACGCGGACCGCCGTGTCTTTGGAGAGCTCGTCGCGGGTGCGCCGAAAGACACGCGAAAACTCACGGTCGAGCGTGCGGAGGCGCCGCCGGATCTCCCGGGTCCGCAAGGTGGACGGACCGAGGACGTGGCGGGTGGCCAGCTGGTGGCCGTCCCGTCGGGAGGCGTCGCTGAGTAGTGAAGTCATCTACCGCCGAAGAACGTACGATTACCGATCGCGAGCGAGGGCCCGAATGGAACGGGAAACCCGTTCGTGCTGAGGGCGTTCCATGGGGAAGTCCTGGAGGATGAGGACGGGCCGTTCGGCGCACTGGACGAGCTTGGCTGCGGTCCCTCCGAGCGCCCACGCGGGGGAGGCGCCCCGCCCGTGCGCGCTGAGGACCACGAGGTCCACGTCCCGCGCCTCACAGAGTTCGAGCAGGGCCTCGGCAGGAGCGTGCCCGCCATCGAGCACCTCGTAGTCAACCGGCAGGTCCGGCGCCCCGAAACGCCAGGCCACCTGGTCCAGGTAACTTTTCGCTTCGGAGCGATTTTCCTCGCGCAGGCGGTCGGCGAGGCTTCCGGCCTCGGGAGACCTGGGAAGACGGCTGACGATTTCCGGCGAATCAAGTACATGCACGATCTTGAGACGGCCGCCCGAAGCGCGCGCGATCGCGGCCGCGAGGCCGAGGGACCAGTCGCTTCGCGGGGAGCAGTCCACGGGAGCCAAGACGTGCGCGTACTTGGCGCCCACCAGATCTCCGTTCCCCGTGGGCACCATCCCCCTCGGTGCGAGGAAGATCCCCACCCGTGCGTTCATGATGACCGCGAGCGCGGTGCATCCCATGCGGAGGTGCTGGTCGTCCCCGGCGCCGTGGGGCGTCAGAGCCACCAGGTCGTGTTCGCCGCGTCGAAGGCGATCCACGATGACGGCGGCGGGACCGCCCTCCTCGACGCGCGTCCAGACCTCGCAACCCGCGCGCCTGAGTAGGGCTGCGGCCTTTTCCAGGTACCGGGCTCGCTCGGCACGCGCCATTCGCGAACCGAGCGGATCGGTGGGGGACCCGTGGGCCAAGCACCTCTGGCCGGGAATGACATGGAGAAGATCGAGGCGGGCTTCGAAGACCTTCGAGAGGACGAGGACATGCCGCAAGATCGCCTCCGCCTGGAACGAACCATCCAAGGGCACGAGGATCCGGCGGATCATGCGTCCGACCTCCGTAGGGTGCGAGGGGTCGAGGGAAACGAAGTCGCCCGCGATGGGCGATGCCTCCCGACTTTATATTATGCAAGACCCGGGCCCTGCGGCAACGAAGCGGGGGAAGGCTCGTGTACCCGGGCCATCTCGAAAGGTCCCGCTTCCGCCGACCTCCTGCTAATGAGGTGACGGAGCGGGACTTCGCGTCCTGGCGACCGGGACATTTTGCCCCCCCTTCCCTGGGATCGAGAGCCCCTCTCATTCTTCCGCGGTCACCCCGCCCCAATCCCTGATTCGGGGACCCGCGCCCTCCCTCGGTGCTGCGCGATGCCTGTCCAACTCATCGAGGAGCGCATCCACCCCCACGCCGCTTTCGGCGGTTGTGGCCAGAATAGGTGGACTCCATCCGTCCGCCCGTGGTACACCGAGCTCCAACGCTTCACGAAGTTCGCGCGAGAGGCGTTCCGCTCCGCCGAGCTCGGCCTTGTTCACCACGAAGAGATCGGCGATTTCGGTCATGCCCGCCTTCATCGCCTGAATTGAATCGCCCTGACCCGGCATGAGGACGACCACGACGGAATCCACGCTTCCCGCGACCGCCCGTTCACTTTGCCCCACCCCGACCGTCTCGACCAGCACGCGAGAGAAGCCGAAGGCATCCATCAGGTCTAGGGCGTCCGCCGCCCCGGGAGCGAGCCCACCGAGCGCTTCGCGGGCGGCCATCGATCGGAAGAAGACCCCGGCGTCGCTCCCGAGCTCTCCCATCCGGATCCGGTCCCCGAGCAGCGCGCCACCCGACTTGTCCGACGACGGGTCCACCGCGAGGACGGCGACGGTCTCTCCGCGTGCGCGCAGCCGTCTCACAAGTTCTCTCACGAGCGACGACTTCCCGACGCCGGGCGGACCGGTGATTCCGACCCGATGAGCGCGGGGCGTGAGCCCCCGGCGCGTTTCCGCGAGGAGGGCGTCGAATCCGGGCTCGCGGTTCTCCACGACGGAAATCGCGCGCGCGAGAGCGCGAAGGTCTCCTTCGCGTTGCGCCGCCACGAGCCCCGGATGCGATCCGGCCCTATCGCGGTCGGATTCCGCGGGCATGCCGAAGCGGATTTTCGAGCAGGTGGGTCGGAATGAAAAACACCACGACGAAAAGAACGAGCGCGACCCCCAGGCCCAGTCCGAGCAGCCAAAGGCTTTGAACCGCGACGAAGACGATCGCCGAGATCACCGCGGTCGCGGTCGCGAAGATCGAAAGGAGGAAGCGACGCTCCAGGAGATGGAGGAAGCGTTCCTGCGCCTGCGCATCCCTGGGGTGCACCCGTACACGGAGCTCCTCGCTCTCGGTCCGGTGGAGAAGCTCTCGCACCGAACGAAGGACGTGGGTCACCTCCCCGATCAGGTCGCGCGCGACGGCCATCGGTTCCCGCCCGGTTTGGCGAAGCAGCTCCGCGCGGTGGGTGCGGATCACCCGCCGGATCAGGTGGAGCCCATTGAAGTCGGAGTCGTAACGGAAGCCGATCCCTTCCAGCAGAACGGCAGCGCGAAAAAAATAGACGAGTTCCTGCGGAAGGAGGAGGGGCCATGTATAAAAGGTGTCCCAGAGCTGCTGGACGACCTCTTGCGCCCGTTCTCGCGCCGAGACACGCGCGCGCTCCATGATCCGCATGATCTCCGTGGCCCCGTCGCGAATTTCGCTTCGCGACACTTCGGGGGAGATCATCCCGAGACGATACATCCCATTGATCACGCCATCGAGCTCCTGTCGCTCCACAGCCAACGCGATCGAGAGGATCGCATCGCGGCTCCACCGAGGCACGTCGAGGACCATCCCCCAGTCGAGAATTACGATCGCGCCGTCCTCCGCCACGAGGAGATTCCCCGGATGTGGGTCCGCGTGGAGAAAGCCCTCCATCATCATCATGCGGAGATAGACCCCCGAGAGTCGTTCCATCACGTCGTCGAACTGGAGGTCGCCGGAGGCGAAGCGATCCTGGAGGCGGTCCACCTTGGTGCCCTGGAGGTGCTCCATCACGAGCACCCGGCGCGTCGTGAGGTCCTCGAGCACCTCCGGGATCCGCACGCCGCGCACCGTGTGGAAGATGCGCCGCGCGCGCTCCATGTTTTCCGCCTCCCGCCGAAAATCCATCTCCTCCCGCACCCGAACGGAAAACTCGCGCACCACGTTGGTGATTCCGCGGACGTGGTGATTTGGGAAAAGGATGTTGAGCCAAAAGAGGACCCGGAACGAGAGGTCGAGATCGAGGGCCACCACCTCTTCCACACCGGGGCGAAGGACTTTCACCGCGACGTCCCGATTCCGAACGCTGGCGCGATGGACCTGCCCGAGGGAGGCCGCCGCCACGGGCGCGGAATCGAATGAGTCGAAGACATCCGCGACCGGCCGTCCCAACTCGGCCTCGACGACGGCGCGAATCGCGCCCTCCAACTCCGGGGGCACCTGGTCTTGCAGCGTCCCGATGGCGGAGAGGTAGGGCTCCGGAACGAGGTCCGCGCGCGCGCCGAAGACTTGGGCGAGCTTCACGAACGTCGGTCCGAGCGACGCGATCGTTTCGACGAGCCTCCTCGCGCGGCGGTCATGATGGCCTGGGGCGCGCTTCGCGGGCCGCCCCACGAGGACGAATCGGTGCCGGTCTCTCAGGAAGGCGCCGAGAAATGGAAGGAGAGCAAAAAAGATCCGGCCCCCGCGCGCGATCCGGCTCATATCTCCGGTCTCCGGCTCTGGCTCGCGGATCCGGCCACCCGTGCCCCGGCCATCACTTCGCGGACGAGCGCTTCCTGCTTTCTGAACATCGCGCTTTTAGCAGTCCCTTCTTCCTCTTCCTGCGCGCCATGGTCGTATCCGAGGACATGGAGCGTTCCATGGATGCATAGGCGAACGAGTTCCTCTTCGAAGGACACGCCGTGCTCACGCGCCTGCCGATCGGCCTGCTCCACACCGACATAGACGTCGGCGACCGGTGGTTCGCCGGGATCGTGAAGGGCGAAGGAGAGGACATCCGGAGCCCAGTCGTGGCCGAGCCACTTTCGGTTCAGCTCTCGAATCGGTGGATCCGCCAGGAAGGCGATCGAAAACTCTCCCCGCGGGACGCCTTCCCCCGCGAGGGTGGCCCTGACGGCCCTTTCGAGGAGAGGCACCGGGAGGGCGTGGCCATCCGGAGCGCTCAGGACGATCGCCGGTTCGCTCAGTTCCCTTCTTCGCTCCCCTCCACTTCCGTCCCGGCCTCCCCCCCCTTCTGCACAGGGCTGGATGGGGAGGCCGCGGAAGGGGATTCCGTGAGATGCCGTGTGGCGGGATAGTCAATTCGGTGGTGGTACACGCTCATCATGACCTTGTGGAACTGGTCCTTGATCTTCCCGATCTCCCTCAGCGTCAGCGGAGACTCGTCCAGCTGGCCCTGACGGATCTTGTCGTCCACGATCGATTCGACGAGATCGCGTACGCGCTCGGGGGTCGGGTCCTGGAGGACACGTGCCGCGGACTCCACCGAGTCGGCGAGCATCGAGATCGCGGTCTCCTTTCGCTGGGGCTTGGGTCCGGGATACCGATAGGCTTCCCGGTCCGGTGGATCCTCTCCCTCCGCCTCCGCCTCCTGCTTGGCACGCTCGTAGAAGTAAGAGATCTCCTGGGTGCCGTGGTGCTCGGGGATGAAGTCCACGAGGACGTCCGGGAGGCCTGCCTCTTCCGCCATGCGGACCCCCTCCGTCACATGTTCCATGACGATTGCCGCTGAAGTCGCCGGCTTCAGCTTGTCGTGGGGATTCCTCCCCGACGGCTGGTTTTCGATGAAATACTGGGGCTTGAGCATCTTTCCGACGTCGTGGTAATAGAGGCCGACGCGGCAGAGGAGGCCATTCGCTCCGATCGCATTCGCGGCGGCCTCGGCGAGATTGGCCACGCTGATCGTGTGCGCGTAAGTCCCTGGGGCCTCCATGGAGAGCTTCCTGAGGAGGGGCCGATTGGGATCCGCCCACTCGAGAAGAGTCTGGTCCGTGGTGATCCGGGTGAACCACTCGAAAACAGGGAGGAAGCCCATCGCGAGAATGGCGCTGACCAGGGCATTCCCTGTCGTCCAGGAAAGTGAAGTCACGAGGGAAGGGAGTCCCCGCGCTGTCAGCACCCCGAGGGTCAGGATGACCGCCACGTAGGCGGCCGCAATGATCGCGGCGAAGATCCAAGTCTGCGCGCGCCGCCGCACCGCCCGCACGGAAAGCGCCGCCGCGGAGCCGGCGACGAAGACGGGGAGCCAGGCGTGGACGTCCCTGAAGGGCGCCTGCGCGCCAATCAGGGCGGCGAGGGTCCCGACCAGGATGAGAGCAAGCCGGCCGTCCCAGAGAACGGCTACCGCGAGCGCGACGAAAGCGATCGGCAGGCTCTCGGGCGGGAGGGCGTCGTTACGAGCGACGATCCCCGCCGCGCCCGCGAAGGCCACGACGAGGAAGCCGAGGAGAATGAGCCAGCGAAAGTTCCGGTAGACATCGTGCCCGTAAAGAAAGGTCAGGAATCCGAAAACACCGAGCAGGACGAAGTTGAGAATGACTCCGGCGACCACTCCCCCGAAGTCCAGTGCTCGGTCCTCGAGGCCCCCTTCCGTGCGCAGTGCCTCTTCGTAGGCGCGAAGCCGCTCGAGCTCGGATGCGCCGACCTGCTGGTTGGCGCGGACGACCGCCTCGCCCCGGAGCACGGTGACCTTCACGGTACTCACCGCCTGACGCGCGTCGTTCCGCTCCATTTCGGTCGCCGTCGCGTCGTAGCGCAGAGTGGCGTCCATGAAGCGAATCAACGTCAGGCGGAGAAGCTCGCTCACCTCGGGACTCGACCCGGTGGGAAGGAGCTGCGCCGCCTGTTCGAAGAACTCTCTCGAGGTCAGCACCGCGTCCTGCGCCTCGATGCGCTCGACTCCCGAGATCTCCCGGATCACGATCCCGGGCGTGCCCGGCTGGATCGGGCCACTTTCGTCCAGGACTCCAAGGGGGAGGATTTCGTTCGCCGCGCGGAGCGCCGTGACTTCCAGGAGCTCGCGCGTCGCGGCCTCCCGGAGCAGGCCCCGCTGACTCTCGGACACCGCCAGTCCGTGGTCGTCGAGGATCCGGTCGAGCGCATCCACTGGGTTGTTCGCCCGTTCGACCGCGGCCACGGAGGCGAAAAACCCTTCGATCGCCCGTGCCATCCGGGGCGCAGCCTGCGGGTCGAAGCGGAAGGTCGGTGGGACCGTGGCTGCGGCGGCCGCCCGCTCCCGTTCCAGCTCCTCGGTGTTTTTGTGGACCGCGAAGTCCATCGAGGCGATGACATCCTCGCCGGCCACCATCCCCATCTGGTAGGTCCCGACCCGCTGTCCGCGCGGCTGGGGAATGAACACGGTGACCGCAACCGCGACCGCGAGGAGGAGGAGCGCCCGCGTCCCGTGGTGGGTGAGGCGAGCGCTCCACCCCGTCCCGGGAGCGCCGGAGAGGCGCTCCAATGTCGTCACTTCCCGCAGGGTACGGCTCGTCGAAGAGGCGCGCATCGCGATTATTCCTCCTCGTCTCCGGCCTCGGCGTACGCTCGAATGATGTCCTTCACCAGACGGTGCCGAATCACGTCCGCGCCGTCCAGGTAAATGAAGGAGATCCCCTCGATTCCCTTGAGAATGCGCTCCACCTCGAGGAGCCCGGAATCCTCCGATCGGGGAAGGTCGATCTGAGTCTTGTCGCCCGTGATGACCACCTTCGAGTTCAACCCGAGCCGAGTGAGGAACATCTTCATCTGCGCTGTGGTCGCGTTTTGTGCCTCATCCAGGATCACGAAGGCGTCCGAGAGAGTCCGACCACGCATGTAGGCGAGAGGAGCGATCTCGATGGTGCGGTCCTCCAGCGCCCGATTCACGCGGTCGCTCGGCATCATGTCCTCGAGCGCGTCGTAGAGTGGCCTGAGGTAAGGGTCCACCTTCTCCTGGAGGTCGCCGGGGAGGAAGCCCAAGTTTTCTCCGGCTTCGACCGCGGGACGGGCGAGGACGATGCGGCGGACGCGTTTCCGGTAGAGAGCGTCCACGGCCGCCGCGACCGCGAGATAGGTCTTCCCCGTCCCCGCCGGACCGATCCCGATCACGATGTCGTGGTCCAGAATCGCGCGCAGGTACCCTTCCTGGCCCGCCGACTTCGCGGTGATCACACGACGGGTTCCCGGAAGGGCGATCCGGATCCGTTCGTCGTCGGAGAGAATGCGGACCGCACCGCTCCGGTCGAACTCTTCCGCGATTCGCGCCACGTCACCCGTGTCGAAGGGTGCGCGAAGCCGCGCGAGCTCGATCAGGTGCTGAATCACCGGAACCGCGCGCTCCATCCGATCGACTTCGCCGGATAGGAGGAGCTGATCCCCTCGCAGGACGACTCGGATCTCGAAGAGCCTGGCGAGCTCCTGCATGTTCGCGTCATTCACTCCGGCCAGAAGGAGGTGGTCGGCTCCTTCGGCGTCCAGCCGATGTTCGACGATCGTTCGCTCCATCCGCTCCATGCGCGGCTCTACCCGGTCCGCTCGGCGCGCACCGTGAGCCGGAGCGAGTCGAGCTCCTCGCGAGTGACCGGCGTCGGTGCACCCTCGAACAGGGCCCGGGCGGCCGTCGTCTTCGGGAAGGCGATGACGTCACGGAGGCTTCCCGCCCCGGTGAAGTCCTTCACGATGCGATCCACGCCGAGCGCGATCCCTCCGTGGGGAGGCGCGCCCGAGCCGAGCGCCTCCAGGAGGAACCCGAACTTGCGGCCGATCGCCGCATCCTCCAGCCCGAGGATTCGGAGAATGCGGCGCTGGAGCCCGGGCTCGTGAATACGGATGCTTCCGGACCCCAGCTCCGAGCCGTTGTATACGAGGTCGTAGGCGAGCCCCCGCGCCGACCCCGGAGCGGAGTCGAGGAGCTCCATGTCGTCCGGGTGGGGGAGAACGAAGGGGTGGTGGCCTGCGTACAGGACACCGTCCACTTCCTCGAAGAGGGGAAAGTCGAGCACCCAGAGCCAGGCGTGGGCGCGCTCCGGTGGAATCTCGAGCGCCCGGATGGCCGCGCCTCGCACCGCGGAGAGGGCGGGCGATGTCACACGGTCCGGCCCGGCCGCCACCAGAAAGAGGTCCTCTGCGGCCGCTCCGAGCGCACTCCACTCCGCATCGCCGAGCCAACGGGAAAGCGGGCCGCTGGTGTCGTCCGCGCCGTGCTTCGCCCAGAGAAGGCCCGGAGCGCCCGCTGACCTCGCCACCCCCTCGAGCGCCTCGACCCCTTTTCTCGGAAGCCGCGCGCCCCCCGGAATCCGAAGGCCGCGAATCCGCCCGCCCTCCGCGACGATCTTGCGCAGGAGATCGGACTCCACCCCCCGGAGCGCCGAGGTCCAGTCGGAGACCTCGAGAGTCCAACGAAGGTCCGGACGGTCGGAACCGAAGCGTTCGAGGGCCTCCGCGTGCGTGAGCCGTGGGAAGGGGGGCTCTCCTTCGACCCCCGCCACCTCCGCGAGCTCGCGCATGAGCCCCTCGATCCAACGGACGATGTCCTCAGGCGTAATGAAGGAGGCCTCGACGTCGATCTGAGTGAATTCGGGCTGGCGGTCCGCTCGGAGGTCCTCGTCACGAAAGCAACGCGCGATCTGCAGGTACCGGTCGAAGCCGGCCGTCATCAGGACCTGCTTGTAGATCTGGGGACTCTGCGGCAGGGCGTAAAACTCGCCGGGGTGCACGCGGCTGGGGACGAGGTAGTCGCGGGCGCCTTCCGGCGTCGTTTTTGTGAGGATCGGAGTCTCGACCTCGACGAAACCCATTCGGTCGAAGTAGTTCCGCGTCGTGAGGAGGAGGCGGTGCCGGAGTCGGAGGTGCTCCTGGAGCTCGGCGCGGCGCAGGTCGAGGTGGCGGTGCCTCAGCCGCAACTCCTCGGCCGGGAGCTCCTCGTCGGGGGCTCGGTAGACCGGGATTGCGGGCGTTTCGGCGGGATTGAGAAGCTCCAACCGATGGACCTTCACCTCGATCTCGCCGCTGGCCAGCTCTACGTTGCGGGCTTCCGGCGGACGCGGAGCGACCTCCCCTTCCACACGGATGACGTCCTCGCTCCCGAGCTTTCCCGCCCGACGCAGGCTTTCGGCCTCGGTCCACTCAGGTCCGAAAGAAAGTTGGACCACACCTCCCCGGTCCCTGAGGTCCACGAAGAGGAGCCCTCCGAGGTCACGCCGGCGATGGACCCACCCGACCAGTGTCTCCCGGCGTCCCGCGGCACCCGCGTCGAGCGAACCGGCGAGCCGCGTGCGCAGCCCGGTGGAGAAGTCGGAGATCCCCGCGCTCGTGCCCTTCATTCGGCTCCTGCGGCTGACGTGAGACGGCGGGTTCGGGGAACCGGCGAGGGGGTCGGGATCGATCGGAAGTGCGGAACCGTCGCTTCTCGAAGCTCTCGCAATGAGAAAGGGGACCCCGGGAAGCGCCTCCCGCGTCGCCGAACCTACGGCCCTCCGGAGCCGTCCGACGCCCGATTCATCGGGAGTGAGGCGATCGCTAACTTAATGGCGCACTCTGCGGTACTCAAGCAACGAGGGGACCTATGACGGAATCGGATCGGGGCTCGGGGAAGCCGCCGTCCCCGGCAAGCGGGCCCGTGACTCTTCTCGACCTGACCCCGGCGGAGCTCGCCTCTGCGGTCGGGGCTCACTTCGCGGCCCGAGGCCAACCCGCCTTCCGGACCGAACAGGTACGAAAATGGGTGTACGAGTCCGATGTTGCCACCATCGAGGAAATGACCAATCTCCCCGCCGCGGAGCGCGGGGCCCTGGCGGCCGCCTTCACCCTGGGTGAGCCGCACCTCGCCACCATGTCACGGTCCGCGGACGGGACGGCGAAGCATCTCTGGCGGCTGGACGACGGGGACCTGGTCGAATCCGTCCTCATTCCAACGGAGGATCGGCTCACACTCTGCATCTCTTCCCAGGCCGGGTGCGCGATGGGGTGCACCTTTTGCTCGACGGGTTGGGGCGGGTTTTCGCGCCAGCTCTCCGCCGGAGAAATCGCGGGGCAGTACCGGGCGTCACGGCGGTGGGCCCACGAAGAGGGTTATGGGTCGCTCACCAACGTGGTGTACATGGGGATGGGCGAGCCCCTCGCCAACAGGAGCGCCGTCAACGCATCTCTGACCATCCTGAATCAGGGCTTTGGCATGGGCGCGCGCCGAATCACGGTCTCGACGGTCGGCGTGGTCCCCGGGATCCTCGAACTCGCCGCGCGCCCGGAACAGTTCGGGCTCGCGCTCTCGCTTCACGCCCCGGTGCACGAGCTCCGCGGTGAACTGATCCCCCTCGAGCGTCGTTACCCGCTCCCCGAGGTGATCGAGGCGGTCCGGCGCTTCACCGAGGGAAAGGGGCGCCGGGTCACTTTCGAATACACGATGATCGGGGGGATCAACGACGCGGACGAGCTGGCCCCGGAGCTCGCGCGTCTCGCGCGGGAGGTTCGAGCCTTCGTGAACCTCATCCCCTACAACCCGATTCCCGATCAGGACTGGAAACCGTCCACTCCCGATCGGGTCGAGCATTTCCGCAGGACGTTGGAGCGGGCAGGAGTGTCGGTCGCGGTCCGGGAGCCTCGCGGGCGAGACATCGGCGCGGCTTGCGGGCAGCTACGGGCGAAGTCTCTGGTGCATATGGGCGGGCGTGTGGGTGCGAGGGCATTGGACCGTGGGATTGCTCTCCCATTCCGGTTAGCCGCGCCCTTCCGGAGACTTACGACAGGGTAGGTCTACTCAATTTCCGACATGCTCCGGTTCCCCCAAGCCCCCGCAGTTATTCACTATTCGACGGGGGTCGCGGGGAGGGAGGCGGAGGGGAGCATGCGCCGACCGTCCGGGGGCCGAACCCCGGAACGCGCGGGGCGAAAAAGTACGGTAGGGAGACGCATGCTCCCCTCCGCCTCCCTCCCCGCGACCCTATTCGATCCTGTTCCCGATCCGGTCCCAACGGATCTCGCGGAAAAAGGGAAAGGCTTCGGTCGAATCGCGGTTGTAGGAGAAGTAGAAGAACATCGCCCGTCCTTCGAGGCGCCAGCGTTCGATCACGCCCCAATATCGGGAATCCAGCGAGAAATCCCGGTTGTCCCCGAGCATGAAATAGTGCCCCATCGGGACCACCAGCGGACCCCAAGTGTCGCGCGTAGGCCGGTATGCCGCCGGATCCACCCCGGGGGCCAGGTGGTCGCGTTGCCAGAGCATGCGCGGATCCTGGTCGTCGCCAGTTGGGTCGCTCCATTTCACATAGGGCTCTTCCTGTATGGCCCCGTTCAGGTAGAGCCGCTTCTGGCGCATCTCGAGCGTGTCCCCCGGCATCCCTACGAGGCGCTTCACCAGCTTCATCCCCTCTTCGTGCGCGGGATCGAAGACGAGCACATCGCCCCGCTCCGGCTCAGAATATCCAGGGGTCAGGGTGAGGGTCCCGGGAATCCGGGTTCCGAGCGCGACGCGGTTCACCATCAGGAAGTCGCCGACGAGGAGGGTGTCCTCCATCGAACCCGAAGTGATCACGAAGGTTTGGACGAGAAAGGTGCGGATGACGACCAGGAGGCCGAGCGTGAGGAGGATGGTCTTCGTCCACTCCCAGAGCTCTCCGCCTCGAGCTCTTCCGCCCCGGGGCCCTTCCCCGGACGGCCCGGCCAGCTCCGAGGCGCGCCCCCCCGCTTGCGGCCGTTGGTCCCTCCTCCTCCGCATGCGTTCGCGCCTATCCATCACTTACCTCTCCTCGGCGGGGGCCCACTCGGACCCAAGGAGGACGGTCACATCCACGAGCAGCGTGGAATCCGGCTCGAGCCTGACCACCCCGATCCCGAGCGCGGCCGCCACCTCGGCGGCGGCATCCCGATTCGAGGTTCTCGCCAGGACGACCGATCCGCCCCGCGCAACGCTCTGCGCGTTCCCGAAATAGACGACGTCGAACCCGTCGTCGCGGAGGAGCTCCGTGGCGCGCCCCGCCATCCCCTGCACCCCGCCCCCGTTCAACACCTCCACGCGAACTCGGGCGCCCGGGGCTGGAACCGCGCCATCTTCGGCGAGGTTCTCGACAAGGCCGCTCCCGTCCCCTCGGCCGAGCACGCCGGGGAAAAGCCCTCCGATTCCGAGTCCGGCGGCGACGACTGCAAGCATGAGGCCGAGCGGCCAGATGGGCTCCCGCCTTCTCGTCCTACCCATGGAGCGCCGCGCCCTCGCATGCGTCGCCCGCGCTCCGGCGGCCTGGAGTCTCTCTCATCGTTTTGCCTCCACGGGCTTCGCTAGGGGGATCCGCGGATCCAGGACTTTCGCGCCGAGCACGAGATTGTCAATGAGACGGGTCCGTCCCACGAAGGCCGCAACAGCGAGGACCGTTCCAACCGTGACGCTTTGTGCGGCTTCGAGGGTCTCGGGGTCAACGAGCTCCGCGTATTGGAGCGTGAGCCCGGGATGCCCGGCGGCGACTTCGGCGAATCGCCCGATCAGGTTCCCTGCGCTGATCTCGCCCGAGCGAAAGAGTCCGTCGGCCGCCGCGAGGGCCTGCGACAACCCGAGGGCCTGCGCGCGTTCCTGGTCAGACAGGTACGCATTCCGCGAGCTCAGCGCGAGCCCGTCTTCGTCGCGCACGAGGGGCGCGATCTCGATCCGCACCCCGAGCTCGAGGTCCTTGACCATGCGGCCGATGAGGACCGCCTGCTGAAGGTCTTTTCGGCCGAAGACCGCGAAGTCGGGACGCACGATCCCGAACAGCTTCGCGACAACCGTCAACACCCCTTCGAAGTGGCCGGGGCGGTAAGGGCCGCAGAGCCGTTCGCCCAGGGGACCAGGAGATACGCGGACGAGAGCCGCCCCGTCCGGGTACATCACCGATTCATCGGGGGCGAAAACCAGCGAAACGCCCCTGGAGCCGGCGAGATCCGCGTCGCGGCCGAGGTCTCTTGGGTAACGCGCGTAATCCTCGTCCAGTCCGAACTGAAGCGGATTCACGAAGATGGAGGCCGCGACGACGTCTCCGAGAACCGCTGCGCGGTCGAAAAGCGTCAGGTGACCCGAGTGGAGCGACCCCATCGTCGGGACGAGGGCTACGCTCTTTCCGCTCGCACGCACCTCGGCGAGGAGCTTGTCGAGTTCCTCTCGGGTGCGCGCCACTGCGGGCCGGCCCTCACCGGGGATCATCCCTCCGTCCCGAAGGTGTGTTCGGGCCCCGGATAGCGGCGAGCGCGCACCTCCTCGAGATATGCCCTCACCCCCTCCTCCGCCGCCGCCCCGAGCTCCGCGAACCGCTTCAGGAAGCGGGGAGTGAACCCCGGATTCAAGCCGAGGGCGTCGGGAAGGACGAGGACCTGCCCATCGCATGCCGCGCCGGCCCCGATTCCAATGGTCGGAATCGTGAGAATCCGGGAAATCTTCGCGGCGACCTCTCCGGGCACGAGCTCGAGGACGATCGAAAAACACCCGGCCTCCTCCAGAGCCTTGGCCTCTTCGAGGAGCCGGTCCGCCGCCTCCGGTCCACGTCCCTGGACCCTGTAGCCGCCGAGGGCATGAACCGACTGCGGGACGAAACCCAGGTGGCCCATCACGGGAATCCCCGCCCGGACGAGCGCCCGCACGCGGTCGCAGGCTGAAGCGTGCCCCCCCTCGAGCTTCACTGCCTCCACCTCGGCCTCTTTCAGGGCCCGCCCCCCGCTTCGCACCGCATCCTCGTCCGAGGCCTGATAAGTCAGGAAAGGGAGGTCCATCACGATGAAGGTGTGTGGCGCCCCCCGGCGTACCGCTCCCGCGTGATGAATCATCTCCTCGAGGGTGACCGGGAGGGTGGAATCGTATCCAAGGACGACCTGTCCGAGAGAATCCCCGACCAGAATCATGTCCACTCCGGCCTCTTCGAGAATCCTCGCGAAGAGGACGTCGTAGCAGGTCAGGACGGTGATCGGAGTCCCCCGCGATTTGAGCGCCAGGAACTCCCGGACCGTCGACTTCGTGGAGGGAGATGGGGGCTGGGTGGACACGTTGGTGGCGGAGCCATGCGACTCCGGCGGAAGGAAGGGCAATTTGTCGCCCGACGATAGAGAGACCCCGGAAATGTGTCAAACCCTTGGTTCGTGCCGCCGTTCCCGGCGGCGAGCCCCTGACTTTGCCGCTCTCCGACTTGGCGACCCATTGTCTCGCTCGGTGCCTCGACAGGCTCGGGTTACTTTTTCCGACATGCCTGTCCGCTGGGACCCCCTCCTCGCCGCCGCGACCGCACGCGCCCTTTCGGATGCGCTGGTGGGTGCCCGCGTGCGCGCGGTCCTCCTCGACCCCGACGCGCGGCTCGTCCTCCTTCACCTCTCCGATCATACCCTTGCGGTGGAGCTCCATCCTTCGTGCGGCTGGGTCTCCCTCCTCCCTCCCTCGGACCTTCTCCCGGAGGCACGTGCGCTCGCCGGAAGAGTCGCGGCGGTGCGGTCATTCCCAGACGACAGCGCCATCGCGGTGGAAATCGCTCGGAAGAGCGGACGGTTGGAGCTCGTCTTCGAGATGGTCGGAAATCGCTGGAACGCCCTGGTCGTGGACGCGGGAAGCCGGCGCCTGCGCGCGGTCCTCCTCCCGCGACCGAAGGGGACCCGCCGCCTCACGGTCGGGGAAGTATATCGCCCGCCGCCGCAAACGGGTCGCCGGGGGATCGAGCCCGCACTCGACGCTCGCGAATGGGAGGAAATCGCGTCCAGCGGGGGGGTTACGGCGGAAGGGCGGAGGCGGGCCATTCTGGCCGGAGTCGCGTGGACCTCGTCCCTCAACGTCCATGCCCTCCTCGGGGAAAACGGGTGGGAGCGCTGGAAGGCGATGACGGACCCGGCCGCATGGGGCTCCTTCCTCCTCCAAGCGGAAGCGGGGCCACTCCCCTATCCGGTCCCGCTCGAAGGACTCGAGGCAGAACCGGCGCCCTCGCTTCTCGAGGCCTTCCGGCTTTCGCGCGCCCGCGCCGAGGAGGTCGCACCGCCCGCCTCCCTCCTCGTCCCTTGGCGCCTCCTCGCCCGCGCCCAAGACCGCATCCGCCGCGCCGAGTCCCGGGGTGCGGCGCTCCGTCGGGAGCTCGAGGAGCCGGGTGATCCCTCGGCGCTCCGGGGAACGGGCGATCTGATCCTCGCCCGTTACAATGAGATCCCCCGAGGTGAGGGGCAGGTTACCCTCCGCGACTTCGACGGCTCGGCGGCCGAGGTCGCGCTCGACCCGTCCCTCCCGCCGCAAGAAAATGCGGCACGGTTCTACGCTGAAGCGGGACGAATCGAGCGCGCCCGCGAAATCCTCCCCGCCCGGATTACGGAAGCAGAGTTGGAGCTCGCCCGCTGGAAAGGTCTCGCGTCTCGCGTGCGTGCGGGCGAGCTCCCCTGGACGGACCTGGACGAGGCGTTGGGGCCGGAGCCGAAGACTGCGCGGCGCCGACCCGTGCAGCAGGCGCCCGCCTTACCCTTTCGCCGTTATTCCAGCTCGGGCGGCCTCGAGATTCGGGTGGGACGGGGAGCGCGCCAGAATGACGAGCTGACCTTCCACCACTCGTCTCCCGACGACATCTGGTTGCACGCGCGGCAGACTCCGGGGGCCCACGTCATCCTCCGGTGGGGACGGGAGGAAGGCCCGCCTCGCCGCGACCTCGTGGAAGCTGCGACGTTGGCCGCCCTCCACTCGGAGGCACGGGGCTCGGCGAGCGTCTCCGTCGTCTGGACCCGGCGAAAACATGTCCGGAAACCGCGAAGATCCCCTCCGGGCACGGTGGTCCCGGAACGGTTCGAGACGCTGATGGTCGAGCCGGACCCTGCGCTCGCCGCCCGCCTCGAACGGGGTCCGGAAAGAAGCTGAATGGAATGGGCGCCTTCAGCCGCGAGCGGCGTCCATCGCGCTGCGGAGCCCCGCGAGAAACACCTTTCCCCCCTCGACACCACCGCGCT
Source organism: Gemmatimonadota bacterium (assembly GCA_040882465.1). Classification (NCBI taxonomy): domain Bacteria; kingdom Pseudomonadati; phylum Gemmatimonadota; species Gemmatimonadota bacterium. Next base: position 55,543 of record JBBEBG010000018.1, on the reverse strand, counting down.
CGACCGCGTCGGTGAGGGCGCTCCCCACGACGACGCCGTCGGCCACCCCTGCGACCTCTGCCGCCTGGGCCGGGCTTGAAATTCCGAAACCCACAGCGATGGGGAGCTTGGTGAGTGCCCGCAGTCCCCCGACTTCGCGGGCGAGCTCATTCCTCAACTCCGACCTCGCGCCGGTGACTCCGGCTCGCGAGATGTAATAGAGGAACCCCGAGGCGCCCGCCGCAATTTCCCGCACGCGGGCCGGCAGCGTCGTGGGGGCGATGAGGCGAATGAGGTCGAGTCCCCCCTCTCCAATCGCGCGCTCGAGGGTGGGATCCGCGCCGGCCGGAAGGTCGGTGAGGAGCAGCCCCTGCGCCCCCGCCTCTCGCGCTTCCCTCACGAAATCCCGCACGCCGAAGTGGTGCACCGGGTTCAGATAGGTGAAGAGAACTACCGGCGTGTCGTTCGTCGCCCGGAACTCGCGAAGGAGCGCGAGGGCACCCCGCACGGTCATCCCGCGCTCGAGGGCCTGAAAGGTGGCACGCTGGATCGTGGGACCGTCCGCAAGCGGATCGGAGAATGGGATCCCGAGCTCGATCACATCGGCGCCCACGGTGGCGGCCGCGCGCATCAGCGCGAGGCTCTCGCCGGACGAAGGGTACCCGGCGCAGACGTAAGGAATCAGAGCGGCCTCCCCCTGTTCCCTGCGGGCGCGGAGCGCGGCCGAGATCGAGGGCGCGGTCGCGGCGGAAGGTCCTACGGCTGTCGTGGACACGGGATCTCGCATGAGGACGTCAGGTCACGTAGGCGGCGACGTTGATTTGATACCGGTTCGGATCCGCCGTCTTGATGACGGTCCGCTTCAACTCTCCGGTAACCGGGTCCACCTCGTCGAGGCTGACGACGCGAGGCTCCGGGAGGGGCATCCCCATCGAGTCCGCCAGGATCTTCACCTCAGGCTGGTGGGGCCGGTCCGGGTTCACATTTGCCCGCGTGACCACGGCGAGCTCGAAGGTATCGAGAATCACGAGCGTTCCCACCGGATAGACGCCGGTCGCCGTCATCAGGGCCTTCACGAGAAGCTGATCGAAGCCGCGATCCGGATTGTCCCGCATCTCTTTGAGAACTGCATCCGGCGTCCAGGGCTTGTACTGGTAACTCCGGACGGACGTCCCCGCGTCGAAACCGTCCGCCACCGCCACGATGCGCGAAAAGAGCCCGATCTCTCGGGGACGGCGGACCGGGGGGTACCCGCTCAGATCGGTCTTCATGTGGTGTTCGTAGGCGACGAGCATCTGCCGGTACGGAATATCCGGAAATCCGTGCATCTGAAAGATGGCGATCAGCCCTTCCGTGGGATGCTCCTTCAGGATCTCCCACTCCGCGTTCGTGAGCTCCGCCTGCTTGTTGATCACCTCGCCGCTGATCCGGGACTTTCCCACATCGTGGACCAGAGCCGCGAGCCCAAGTTCGTAGAGCTGTGACTTTTCCAGCTCGAGCCGCTGGCCGATCACGACCGAGAAGATGCAAACGTTCACCGAATGTGTGAAGGTGTATTCGTCGAACTCGCGAAGTGTGGTCATTGCGAGAATCGACGGCTCGTCCGAGATCACCTGATCCACGATCCCCTGCACCGCGCGCTTCACCCTTCCGACGTTCACCGCCCTCCCCATGCGCACGTCGGAGAGGGCGTCTCGGGCCGCCTGGACCGAATAGGCGTAGGTCCGCTTAGCCCCTTCCATCGCCTCACCCTTGAGGTCGAGGAGGGGAGCGTCCCGCTCGGAGTTGACCGAAATGTGTTCGACGGGCGTTCCGGCGAAACGGTCAGCGAAGCCGCTGAAGGGATCGGCCTCGTCCGGACTTCTGAGGAAGAGGGAGAGGAAGGGAGCCCATTCCCGGCTTTGGACCCTTCCGTCCACGACGATCTCTCCGACGCCATGGCTCCGGAGCGCAAGCGCGAAGGATCCGAAAGTGGAGAAGTTGCGCAGATCGAGGCGGAGCCGGGTTTCGTTCAGGAAGAAGAAGTCGCCCATCATCCGCACTTCGATCGTCCCCATCCGTTCGAGCGCGATGGTTACGAGTCCGTGCAGCTCCAAGAGCGCCTGCTGGACCACGTCGTTTTCGAGGGGATAGAGCTTGAGCGCCCGCATCGCTCCGTACATCGCCGCGAGGAGCTTCCGCCCCTCGTCCTGAGGAGAGACCGTAGCCGCGACCGTCCCCTTCCCGTTCGACTCCCTATCCATCACCGCCCCCCTCGCCCCGAATCGCGCGCCCAGCGGCGCTTCGCACCACGGGATCGTCATCCGACCGTGCGGTCTCGAGCGCGGCGCGCGCCATGGGTGTGCCGACCTTCCCCAGCCCGAGCGCGGCGCCCGCCCGCACTTCGGAGGACTCCCGCCTTCCGAGGAACCCCTTCCCGTTGAGGATGCCGTTCAGGTAGGTGACGGCTTCTTCGCCGCCGAGACGGCCATAGGCCTCGAAGAAGGCGACCTTTTCGCTCACGTCGGCGGCCTTGAGCTCCTTCCCCTCGAGGATTTTGCGAAGCTCGCGGGCCGCGGGCGGATAACCGGTTCCACCGAGCACGCGCGCGGCCGCGATGCGGAGGTCGCGGTTCTTTTCGCGCAGGAGGCGAAGGAGCGCACCCGCGATGAGAGGCGAGCGAAGTTGTGCCGCGACTTCCAGCGCGGCAAGCCGGACATCCGTCGGGGCTCGGTCGATGAGAGAAGCGAGCGCCGAGGCGGCCTCCTCCATCTGCAGTTGTCCCGCGAGGCGAACCGCCCCGAGCACGACCGTCGGATCGGGCGAGTCGAAGAGCCGGACCACGGCCTCCCGATTCGCATCGGCAATGCCCCGCATCGCCTCGCGGAGGACGTGGCGCCCGGCTTCGGTGGGAGCCGACTCCACGCCGGCCACGAGCGACTCGAGGGCGGCCGGCCCGAGGCATTGGAGGAGCTCCCCGAGCTCCGCGGCGTCCGCCCGGACGGAGCCCTCCTGGAGCGCCCGGAGAATTTCCGCGACGACTTCCGGGGAAGAGAGGTCCTCGATCAGCTGTGCCGTGGCCGACTTCGCCTCGGGGCCGAGCACGGCAGTGCCCGTCGCGATCTTGCGAATCTCCCTGACCACGATCGCCGCGGGGAGGACCGCCCCGCGACTCAGGAAATTCGGGAGAACCGTTCGTAGAAGTTCCACGATCTCCGACTGGCGAGCCGGCTGAGTCGGATCCTCGAGTGCATCGAGAAGGGCGTGGACCACATCCGTCCGCAGGTCCCGCTCCATTTCCTTTCTCACGGCCTCCTGGAGGTGCCTCTTCTCTTCCTCGTCGAAGGCATAGAGGGTGGGGTTGAAGTCCTCCGTGCGGACCACGCCCGGCGTTCCGCCGCCGCCACCGCCTCCCTCCGGGGAATCCGCCAATTCGCCGGCCGCGGGAGCTTCCGAGGCCTCCGAGCGGATTTCCTGCGCCGCCTGAGCGAGGCGGCCCGCGCCAGCGGACGGAATTTTATCGGGGTCCAGGAGATCCGCCCCCTCGATCCCGAGCTCGACGGCCGAGTGGGTGACGTGCTGAAGGCCGAGGTCCCAAAGAATCGTGACCAGGTCTTCGCCCTCGTCCCGCTGGCTCTTCGCCCGCTGGAGGGCACCGAGGAGGAGATGGATCTCGTCCTCCACGCCCCGGAAAAAAGTCAGGTCGCGAATGCCGTCGCGGTAAAAGATGAAGGAGAGGGAGTCCGCACGGTTCGGATTCCGATAAACCTCTTCACCGATCCAGATGAACCGGTCCTCCTGCACGAGGACCTGAATCTCGTCCCGCGATTCCCAGACCTTTTGGAAGGCGGCACGCAGTGCCGCGGCGAATCGGTGGGCCGCCGGATTTTGAGCGTCGTACAACTGAAAGGCCCGAAGCGTCTTCGTCAGGGTGAGGAAAACGTCGCGGACTTCTTCGAGGGGCAGCTCGCCCGCATCGTTCCAGTCGAGCCCAACCGGGGAGCCAGCAGGCGAAGGGGACCGCCCGGTCTCCATCAGGCCGCACTCCGGAGCGGATGTTTGTCAAAGTAGTGCGGCACGAGAGTAGTCCGTGGTCTGTGCGGGCCAGCGTGCGACCTGTAGATCACCAGCAAGGGTCGGGCCGGGCCAATTCCCGCCGACCCGGATCGGCTAAAGGAGGGCGCCGCGACCCTCGAGCCGGGCGACATGCGCCACATCCTTGTCTCCGCGTCCACTCAGGCAGAGGATCGCCGGACCGTCGCCGACTTCGGTCCGGCCGTCCCCCAAAAGGTAGGCGACCGCGTGCGCCGTCTCCAGCGCGGGAATGATCCCCTCGAGCCTCGAAAGGCGATGAAACGCCTCGAGCGCCGCTCGATCCTCGACCGAAACGTAACGGGCGCGCCCCGTTTCCTTCAGAAACGAATGTTCGGGACCGACACCTGGATAGTCCAGCCCCGCCGAGATCGAGTGTGCCGGCGAGATCTGGCCATCCTCGTCCTGGAGGAGATACGAGAGAGACCCGTGCAAAACGCCCGGAACTCCCGCAGCGAGCGAGGCCGAGTGATGGCCGGAAGCGAGTCCCTCGCCCGCCGCTTCGACGCCGACGAGTTCGACCCCGGGATCGTTCACGAAGGCGTGGAAGATTCCCATCGCGTTCGACCCGCCCCCGACACAGGCGACGACGGCAGAGGGGAGGCGCCCTTCGACGGCCAGGATCTGCTCTCGCGCCTCGCCGCCGATGACGGACTGGAAGTCGCGCACGATGCGCGGGAAGGGGGCCGGACCCACGACCGACCCGATGATGTAGTGCGTCGTGGTCACGTTCGTGACCCAGTCGCGAATCGCCTCGTTCGTGGCGTCCTTGAGCGTCCGCGTCCCCGAGTCCACCGGCCGCACTTCGGCCCCGAGGAGCTCCATCCGGAAAACGTTCAGCGCTTGGCGCTCGACGTCCTCGGCACCCATGTAGACGACACACTCGAGATCGAAGAGGGCACAGGCGGTGGCCGTCGCTACGCCATGTTGCCCCGCGCCCGTCTCGGCGATGATGCGTCGTTTTCCCATGCGACGGGAGAGAAGGGCCTGCCCGATCGTGTTGTTGATCTTGTGGGCGCCCGTGTGATTCAGGTCCTCCCGCTTGAGGTAGATGGGACCCCATCCTGCCTCCGCTTCGAGGCGGCGCGCACGCGTCAGGGGCGAAGGTCGCCCGACGAAGTCGCGCAGGAGCCCGTCGAGCTCTTCTCGGAAGGCGGGGTCGCTCTGGGACGCCGCGTACGCTTCCTCGAGTTCGTCGAGGGCCGCGATCAACGTCTCGGGGACGTAACGACCGCCGAACCGGCCAAAGCTGCGGTCCCGACGCTCGCGAGAAGCGAGCGGAGCTGAGCGTGACGAACTCTCGGGCATCCTGGCTGGGCGTGTCAGATGGAACGGGTCGCTTCGCGCGCGCGCCGCACGAAGTCACGGACTTTCCCCGGATCTTTGATCCCGGGGCTCGCCTCGACACCGGAGCTCACGTCCACGAGATCGGGGGCCAGGCGACGCACGACCTCGGCCACATTTTCAGGCGAAAGCCCGCCCGCGGCGCCGATCCGGAGCCCGGAGCGCACCTCCGCATCGAGCGCCATCGCCTCCTCCCAGGGGAAGGGGGTTCCCGATCCTCCCAACGCCGAGGGGTGCCATCCGTCGAGGAGAAGGAGATCGGCCACCTCACCGAACCACGCAAGGCCCGCGATCACGTCCGCCCGGGTGCGGACCCTGACCGCTTTCCAGAGTTCCCAACTTCCGCGGGCGCGGAGCTCGGCCAGATCTTGGGGAGAGGCCTCCCCATGAACCTGAATGACGGCGGCACCCGCGGTCTCGGCCGCTTCGGCGACGACCTCGGGATCCAGGTCCCCGGTGACGATCACGAGCGGGATCGTGACGGCCGAGGAAAGCTCTCGCGCGCGCTCAGGCGACACCACACGAGGGGAATCCGAAACGAGGACGGCCCCGATGTACGAAGCCCCCGCGTCCTGGGCGAGGATGGCGTCCTCCGGACGGGTCAGGCCGCAGATCTTCACCTTCATTCCAGGCGGCCTCACGGGACCGTGCGCATCGCGACGGGGATCCCGACGAGCTCCCTCGCCGCGGCCCCGGGGTCCGGGGCCCGAAGAAGGGACTCTCCCACGAGCACTGCATGTACACCCCGCGCCCCGAGCCGTCGCACGTCGTCCGAGGTGCGAATTCCACTCTCTGAGACGAGGACAATCCCTTCGGGAACCCGCTCGAGGAGGTCCAGAGTCGTCTCGAGCCGCGTCGTGAAGTTCCTGAGGTCGCGATTGTTGATTCCGACGAGCGAAGCCCCGGAAGCGAGAGCGCGTTCGAGCTCTTCGCCGTCGTGCGCCTCGACGAGAACCGCCATTCCAAGCCCCTCGGCCAGAAGGCGGAGCTCGCGGAGCTCCCGGTCATCGAGGATACGTACGATCAGAAGGATCGCGTCGGCCCCCGCCGCGCGCGCCTCCCGAACCTGCACGGGAGCGAGGATGAAATCCTTCCGGAGAACCGGGAGGGCGACCGCGTTCCGCACGGAGGTGAGGTCCTCGAGAGACCCGCCGAAATACTCCCCGTCGGTCAACACGGAGATCGCGGCGGCCCCGGCCCCTTCGTAAGCACGTGCGATCTCGACAGGGTCCAACCCCGGCCGGATGGGCCCGGCTCCCGGCGAACGACGCTTCACCTCGGCGATGAGCGAGACGGCTCCCCGGCCAGCGATCGCGCCGGCAAAGTCCCGGGGCGGGGGCGCGGCGGCGGCGGGAGCACGGAGATCCTCCTCCCGCGCCGTGAGCTTCGCCACCTCCCCCCTCTTCGTCTCGACGATTCGCGTGAGGACGTCGTCCTCCTCTCCTCGCGGCTTTCGACCGGGGACGGGTTCCTCTTGCGTTTCGGGCAACCTTCGGGTATCCTCGTTCGGTTCTTATTCGGTTTAGGCCGCATCCCGGACGCAAACCGTGCGCTTCCGGGACGCCGGATCGGGCTCTCCCGACTCCGGCGCCGGCCTTCCAACCCGGAGAGATGAATGGCCCTGACCCGGCGGCAGAAGGGAATTCTCGATTACATCACCGGCTACATCGAAGATCATGGATACGCCCCGAGCTTCGAGGAGATCGCGGCCGCGTTCGACTACGCTTCGCTCGCGACCGTGCACGAGCACGTGAGCAATCTGGAACGAAAGGGCTACATCCGGAAGGCGTATAACCAGAGCCGTTCCATCGAAGTCGTCACGGCTTCCGGAAGTCCGGCGGGTGTCGAGCTCCCCCTTCTCGGGGAAGTCGCGGCGGGCCAGCCGATCGAGGCGATCGAAGACCGGGAGACGATCCTCGTCCCCCCCGATCTCCTTCGCAAGGGCGGAGAGAACTTCGTCCTGCGCGTCGTCGGAGACTCGATGATCGAAGAGCAGATCCGGGACGGCGACTACATCATCGTGAACAGTCGCCCCGTGGCCGAAGACGGGGAGATGGTGGTCGCCCTGGTAGACGGGGAGGCAGCCACCGTGAAAAAGCTCTACCGTGAGAAGGGAGGACAGATCCGACTCCAGCCGGCGAACGAACGGCTTCAGCCGATGTTCTTCCCTTCCGAGCGGGTGAAGATCCAGGGCGTCGTGGTTGGGGTGATTCGGCGATATTGAGGTAGGGATGACCCGGCGACCGTCGTCGGGATCGGACGAACCAGCGGGGTGGCGGGGAGGGGACGATGCGGATTGGATTCGTCGCGGGGCGGCTCGACCGAGCCGGCTCCAAATTGATCATCGCCCCGAGCGGCGCGCCGCGGGGCTTTCCGGGGCCTTGGCGGCTCGCGGCCGTGATCCGAATCTCGGACGCGGGAAGAACCGGAGACCCGGCTTCGGGCCCACCGACGGTCGAACGTGTGGCTCCCGACGACCGATGTCCCAAAATCGGATCGAACACCGGCCACGGCTCCGACCGGACGCACCACTAGGTCCCCGCCTCCTCGGCGGTCGCCTTTCGGAGGGCGTCCAGCGCGCGCTGCGCCGCTCCGGACTCCACCGACGCCCGTGCGCCGGCGACGCCCTCCTCGAACGACCGGACCGCATCGGCGACCAGGAGAGCTGCGGCCGCATTCAGAAGGGTGACCGAGAGCGCGCCGCCGCGCGTCTCCCCAGAGAGAATCTCGCCGATCGTCCGGGCGTTTTCCTCCGGAGTCCCGCCACGGATTTCGTCGGGCTTGGCGGGGGCGAGGCCCAGCTCCTCGGGGCGAATCGTGAATTCACGAACGGCACCCCCCGCGAGTTCGGCCACGCGAGTCTCGCCGAGGGGGCTCACCTCGTCCATCCCGGGCTCCCCATGCACGACCAGGGCATGCTCGTGCCCCAGCGCCCGAAGAGCCTGGACCACGAGCGTGATGAAGGCGGGATCGGCCACCCCCACGACCTGGCGCCGGACCCCCGCCGGGTTCGTGAGGGGCCCGAGAAGATTCATGATCGTCGGAATGCCCAACTCCTTGCGAACTGGTCCGACATGCCGCATCGCGGGGTGCAGGAGGGGGGCGAACATGAAGACGATCCCCGCCTTTTCGAGCACCCGGGACATCCCTTCCGGCGAAAGCGTGATCCGAACCCCGAGGGCCTCGAGAACGTCGGCGCTCCCGCTCCGTGAAGTGAAGGAGCGATTGCCGTGTTTCGCGATGCGCACTCCGGCCCCGGCCGCTACCAGCGCGGCCGCGGTGGAGATATTGAACGTCGTGAAACCTCCCCCGCCCGTCCCGCAGGTATCCACGAGCTCGCCCGGATTTCGCGCCAGGACCGGGATCATCGCGCTCCGGAGGGCACGCACCCCTCCGGCGACTTCGGAAGGCGCGTGCCCCTTGGTCCGCAGGGAAGCGAGGAGGGCGGCGATCTGCACGGGGGTCGCCTCGCCCCGCATGACGGTGCCGAAGGCCGACTCCGCCTCTTCGAGGGCGAGATCCTCCCCTTCCGTGACCCGAGCGATGAGCGCTCCGAGCTCCATTCCGATTCACATTTCGTGGAGGTCTCGGGGGCCGGGGATCCGGCCCGCCGGTCCAAGAGTTAGCCCTCTCCGGGATGGAGGTCAACCGGATCCCCGCACCTCCACGGGGCTGGCTTGACATCCCCCACCCCCCCTCTAGTTTTCCCGCGTGGCCGCCCCGGAACTTCGCCGTTACAGCCTCCTGATCCAGTACGACGGAACCAACTTCCAGGGGTGGCAGGCGCAGGCCGAAGGAAGGACGGTGCAGGGAGAGATCGAGAGAGTCCTCGCGCGAATCACCGGCGAACGGCGCGCCGTGCTCGGCTCCGGACGGACCGACCGGGGAGTACATGCCCTCGGGCAGGTGGCCTCGGTGGAGATTCCCGGTCGTTGGTCTGCGCGCAGGCTGCGGTCCGCGCTGAACGCGCTCCTCCCGCTGGACGTGCGGGTGTTCGAGGCACGGCGCGTCCCCGCGGCATTCCACCCGCGCTACGACGCCTCGTCTCGAAGCTACGAGTACCGAGTGGGGACGGGGCCGGAAGCCGGATCTCCTTTTCTCCGGCGGTGGTGTTGGGACGCCTCACGCGAACCGCCAGTCCGTGCGCTCCTCGAGGCGGGAGCGAGGCTGATTCCGGGGGAGCGGTCCTTTCGGAAGTTCGCGAAGAGTGGCCAGCCCGAACGCGGCGAGCGGTGCGACGTGCGCACTGCGCGATGGTCTACATGGAACGGGACCGGCCTTCGCTTTTCGATCACTGCGGACCGGTACCTGCATCATATGGTCCGTTACCTCGTGGGTACGATGGTGGCCGTCGCCCGGGGGCGGCGACCCCTCGGGGAGCTCGATGAGCTACTCTCCGAGCCCAACACGCCCCTCGTGACATCCCCTCCCGCGCCGCCGGAGGGACTATTTCTCGCCGGGGTCGAGTACCCGGCCGACCGGCTGGGAAACGATCCCGACCGAGACCCTTTGCCGAGAGACGAGTCCGCCCGATGAAGATCTTCCTCGACACCGCCGAAATTTCGGAGATCCGCCGGGCCTCCAAGGCAGGGCTCATCGACGGGATCACTACGAATCCGTCCCTCATGGCCCAGGTGGGCGGTGGGCGCTCCCCACGAGAGATCTTCCTCGAGATCTGTGAAGCCGTGGACGGACCGGTGTCCGCCGAGGTCGTCGCGATCGAGGCGGGCGGGATGGTCTCCGAAGGCCGAAAGCTTGCGGAGATCCACGAAAACATCGTCGTGAAGGTCCCTCTCACGGAGCAGGGGCTCCGGGCGTGCCGCACGCTGCGAGCGGAGGACATTGCCGTAAACGTCACCCTTTGCTTCTCGGCCGTTCAGGCGCTCCTGGCCGCGAAGGCGGGCGCAACCTACATCTCCCCCTTCGTGGGGCGTCTGGACGACGTCGGGCACGACGGAATGGCTCTCGTCGAGGAGATCCGCCAGGTCTACGATGAATACGATATCGAGACCGGGATTCTCGCCGCGTCGCTCCGCCATCCCCGCCACGTCGCGGAAGCCATGAGGCTGGGCGCGGACTGTGCAACTCTCCCGCCGAAAGTGCTGTATCAGCTTCTCGGACACCCGCTCACGGACCGGGGGCTCGAGCAGTTTCTGAAGGACTGGAAGGCTCTCGGGAAGGAACTGTAGCAGGTCGCGGAAAATCGGAGGCGTGTGATGATCTCACTCCCAATCCATCGAGCGGGACCCGCCCTCCTCCTCGGCGCTCTTGTTCTGGCCGGCTGCCGGGGTGGCGAGGAGCTGGCGGCCGGAGAAGCCCTGACCGCGGCGCCTCTTTCGGCGCCCGCGTTCCCCGCCGCTGTACAGATTCCGGCCCCCGAGGCCAATCGAGAGCTGGACCAAAGCCGGGAAACGGCGGTCGTCCGCGCGGCGGAACGGGTCTCCCAGGGGATCGTCGCAGTCAATGTCCTCAGGGCGGCGCAGGTCCGGGCGCGCGATCCATTCTTCGACTTTTTCTCTCCCTTCGGCCTTCCCTGGGGCACCACGACGACCCAGCTCGTACCCTCGCTCGGGTCGGGATTCGTGATCGACTCCGATGGGGTGATTCTCACCAACGACCACGTCGTTCGCGGCGCCGAGCGGATCCTCGTCTCCTTCCCCGACGGTCGCGACGTGGAGGCGGAGCTGGTGGGAAGCGATCAAGCTTCCGACGTCGCCGTTTTGCGTGTCCGATTGGACGGGCTCACTCCCGTCCCCCTCGGAAGCTCCGAGGACCTTCGGATCGGGGAATGGCTCATCGCCTTCGGGAACCCATTCGGCCACCTCCTCTCGAATCCCGAACCCTCCGTCACCGTCGGCGTGGCCTCCGCGCTCCACCGGCACATCGTCCCGACCGAAGGGGAGCGGGGGTCCTACCTGGGGATGATTCAGACCGATGCGGCGATCAATCCCGGCAATTCGGGAGGCCCCCTCGTGAACGCGGTGGGGGAAGTCATCGGGATGAACACCTCCATCTTTTCGCGGAGCGGGGGGAGTGAGGGAATGGGGTTCGCCGTGCCGATCGAGCGGGCGATCCGAATCGCGAACGACCTCCTGGAGCACGGGCGTGTTCGGCGCGCCTGGCTCGGCATTCGGGTGGAGCCCGAGGTCGCGGATGCCTTCGGACGCACGCGCGGCGTGCGGATCGCGCAGGTCTACGACGACTCGCCCGGATCCCGGGCCGGCGTCTCCCCGGGGGACCGGATCACTGAGGTGAATGGCCGCCGGCTCGTGACTCCCCTCGACTTCGAGGCTGCACTCCTCGATCTTCGTGCCGGCGAACCCGTCTCGGTGGCGGTGAACGGGAGCGCGGGCCCCCTGAGGATGACTGCGGACGAAGTCCCCACTTTCGGGGCTCGGCGGGTGAGGGTCCTGGGAGAAATGGAAGTCGTCACCGTGACGGATGCGATCCGGGGCGAACGCGGGATCGTGAGCCAGGGAGGCGCACTCGTGATGGGGATACGGCCCGCGCAACAGGGCGCCCTGGGCCTCGTCGAGGGGGATGTGATCATCGGGCTGAACAACCGGCGGATCCCGAGCGCCGAGGACCTCTCCGCGCTGCTCGCGCAGATCCCGGCCGGCGCGCGCGCCTTCCTCACCTTTGAACGAAACGGGGAGTTCGGTGAGCAGCCCTTCATCCTGGGTCGGTAGGCAATCCCCGGCGGCCCGGCCGGCGGGCGCGGAACGCACGTGACCGAACGCGAGGCCGGCCGCTACCTCCACCCCCTCGCCGACCGGTATGCGTCCCGCGAGATGCAGTCGGTCTTCTCCCCCGAGCGCCGCATCGGAGTCTGGCGGCGCCTCTGGCTCGCCCTCGCCGAGTCGCAGCGCGAGCTGGGACTCGCGATCTCGCCTGAGGCACTGGAAGAGATGCGGGCCGGCCTCGATGACATAGACCTTTCGAAGGCCGCCGAATACGAGCGCCGCTTCCGCCACGACGTGATGGCGCACGTTCACCTCTTCGGCGATGTCGCGCCCTCCGCCCGCCCGATCCTCCACCTCGGCGCCACTTCGGCCTACGTCGGCGACAACGCCGACCTGATTCTCCACCGGGAGGCGCTCACCCTGGTCCGGGCTCGGGCCGTCCGCACCATCCGCGCCCTCGCCTCTTTCGCGAAGGAGCACCGCGCCCTTCCGACGCTCGGGTACACGCACTTCCAGCCCGCGCAGCCCACGACGGTCGGCAAGCGTGCGACGCTCTGGATCCAGGACCTCCTCCTCGACATCGAGGAAATTGATTTTCGCCTCGCCATGCTCCGGTTCCGGGGCGTCCGCGGGACGACCGGGACACAGGCCTCTTTCCTCGAGCTCTTCCACGGAAGCCACGAGAAGGTGGAGGCCCTCGAGCGGTTGGTCTCGGAGCGGATGGGCTTCACGCAGTCCTACGGCGCCAGCGGCCAAACCTACCCGCGGAAAGTGGACGCGGGGATCGCGGGAACGCTTGCCGGGACGGCGATCTCTCTCTCCAAGTTCGGACACGACCTCCGCCTTCTCGCGCACCTCCGGGAGGTCGAAGAGCCCTTCGAGGAGGAGCAGATCGGCTCCTCCGCCATGCCCTACAAGCGGAATCCGATGCGCGCGGAGCGGATTTGCGCGCTCGCGCGCCACGTCATCTCCCTCTACCAGGACCCGGCGACGACGGCGGCGACGCAGTGGCTCGAGCGCACGCTCGATGACTCGGCCAATCGGCGCCTCTCCATTCCGGACGCGTTTCTCACTCTCGACGGCGCGCTCGTTCTCGCCGAAAATGTCGCGGGGGGGCTGCGCGTCCACTCCGAAGTCGTACGCAAGAACCTGCGCGAGGAGCTCCCCTTCATGGCCACCGAGGCGCTTCTCATGCGCGGGGTGGAGGGAGGCGGAGATCGCCAGGATCTGCACGAACGGATCCGCCAGCACGCCTTCGCGGCGGCAGAGCGAATCAAGGGGGGCGGCGAGTCCGACCTCGTCGAGCGGCTCGCGGGAGACGACGCCTTCGGGATGGACCGGCGCGCGCTGGAAGAGCTCCTCGAGCCGGCGCGCTTCGTCGGGAGAGCCCCCGAGCAGGTGGACCACTTCCTCGAGAGTTGGGTCGCACCGGTCCTGGCGCGCCTCACGGACGAAGCGGACTCACTTCTTGGAGTTCCGGATGTCCGGGTCTGAGCTGGCGGGAATGCCGCCCGCCCTCCTTGATTCGGCGCTCCCTCTCCCCCTCATCCACCGGGGGAAGGTTCGCGAGATGTACGAGGCCGGCCCTGACCTCTTGCTCATGGTGGCCTCCGACCGCGTCTCCGCCTTCGACGTGGTCATGCGCCAGCCGATTCCGCGAAAGGGCGAAGTGCTCACGCTGCTCACCGCGTGGTGGCTCGACCGGATGCGCGGCCTCGTCCCCCACCATGTCGTGGCCGCGCGCCCCGAGGAGATCCTCGTCCGCGTCCCCGCCCTCGCGGAGCTCCCGGAGGGACGCCACCGGTGGGAGCGGCGCTCCCTCCTGGTCCGGAGGGCGCGTCCCCTCCCGATCGAGTGCGTGGTCCGGGGATACCTCGCCGGCTCGGCGTGGGCCGAGTACCGGAAGAGCGGGACGCTTGCGGGCGAACCCCTTCCCGCGAGGCTAGTGCAGAGCCAGCGCCTCGATCCTCCGATTTTTTCGCCCGCGACGAAAGCCGATGAAGGGCACGACGAAAACATCACCTTCGACGAGGTGGCATCCCGGATCGGGCCCGACATGGCCGGCCGCCTTCGGTCCGATGCCTTCCGGATCTACGAATTCGCCCGCGACGCGGCGGCCGAGCGCGGCATCCTTCTGGCCGATACGAAGTTCGAGTTCGGGGTCACGCCGGAGGGCGAGCTCCTCCTCATCGACGAAGTCCTCACCCCGGATTCGTCCCGTTACTGGCCGGCTTCGGAGTGGAAACCGGGGAGCTCCCCCCCGTCCCTCGACAAGCAGCCGATCCGGGATTGGCTCGACGCCCTCGCGGACTGGGACCGAACTCCACCGCCTCCCGACCTCACGGACGAAGTCGTCGCGGCCGCGACCGAGCGTTACCTGGAGATCTTTCGGCGGCTGACCGGGACCGACCTGGACCGATTCGACCCCCCATTCTTCAACGCTGAAGCGAGGGGGCAATGACGCCCGACAGTCCTGTGCCCAAGCGGAGGGCCGGTCTCCTCCGCAGCGTCATCATCCTTCCCTCCGCCTTCACGATCGGGAATCTCTTCTTCGGGATCTTCGCCATCGTCTCGGCCGGACGCGGAGACTTCCAGTGGGCAGCCTGGTGCATCGTCTTCGCCGCGATCCTCGACATGCTCGACGGAAGGATCGCCCGTTTCACCGCCACCGGAACCCGCTTCGGCGCCGAGCTCGACTCCCTCGTGGACGCCGTCACCTTCGGAGTCGCCCCGGCCTTCATCGCCTACGAGATCTACTTCGCCGACCAGGCGTGGGGCTGGCTCTTCTCCTTCAGCTACATCACCGCGGCGGTAGTTCGGCTCGCCCGCTTCAACATCGAGCAGGGGGGGCACGCGAAACGCAGCTTCCACGGGCTCCCCTCCCCGACCGCCGGGATGGTGCTCGCCACCGCCTATCCCTTTTTCACCGCTCCGGAGGTGGAACGACTGTTCGGCGGACCACCGTCGGCGCAGGTGGTCGGGATCCTCATGATCTGCCTGGCGCTCCTCATGTTGAGCCACGTGCCTTACCCACTCGTGCCGCGCCTCTCGATCCGGGGCGCTCGCGCCGCGTTGATCTGGATGATCCTCTCCGCCTTTGGAGTAGCCGCACTCGTCGTGCCCGAGTACGTCATCTTTCCCTTGTTGGGCACCTACACACTTTGGGGGGTAACCCGCGGCATGATCCTCGGGCTCATCGAACGGCTCCCCGACCAGGACCCACTCCTCGACGAAGAAGAGGAGGATGACGGCGGGGCGGAGATCCGGTCCGTGGACTACGGCGAGATCGCCCCGACCCGCTACCATTCCGACGACCCGCTCCCCCCCGAGGCAGATCTCCCTCGCCCCGGCGGCTGAGCGACCGACGAAAGAGGAAGACGGACTTGAGCCGATATCGGTTGGAAGTGCGCGTAAAACCTCGCCCAGGGCTCCTGGACCCCGAGGGAAAGGCCATCCACCACGCGCTCGAGTCTCTCGGGTATCCCGGGATCGAATCGGTTCGCGTGGGAAAGGTGATCGACCTGGATCTCACCGCCGGCCACGCCGAAGCCGCCGTCGAGCGCGGCCGGGAGATGTGCCGAAAGTTGCTCGCCAATCCGGTCACGGAAGACTTCGACATCACCGTCGTCTCGCAGGCGAATGGTGAAGGAGGACGAAAGTGAGGGTCGCGGTCCTCACCTTCCCCGGCTCCAACTGCGACGAAGACTGCTTCCGCGCGCTGGAGCAGGTCCCTGGGTTGGAGCCGGAGTTCGTCTGGCACCGCACGGCTGACCTTGGGGCCGTAGACGCGGTCGTCCTCCCGGGAGGATTCGCCCACGGCGATTACCTCCGCGCCGGCGCCATCGCACGATTTTCCCCCGTCATGCGCCCCGTGCAGGCCTTTGCGGAGGCCGGCGGTCCGGTGATCGGCATTTGCAACGGCTTTCAGGTCCTTTGCGAGACAGGGCTCCTCCCCGGGGCCTTTCTCCGGAACGACTCGCTCCGATTCCGCAGCCACCCGGTGCATATCCGCGTCGAAACGGTGAACACCCCCTTCACTTCGGCTTACCGGAAGGGACAGATCCTCAGGATTCCCATCGCGCACGGCGAAGGAAACTACTTCGCGGACTCCGAGACCCTCGCCCAACTCGAAGGGGAGGACCGCGTGGTTTTTCGTTACACGACTCCGGACGGCGGGCTCGGTCCGGGCTCGAATCCCAACGGGTCCTGCCACAACATCGCGGGGATCCTGAACGCGTCTCGAAACGTCCTCGGATTGATGCCCCACCCGGAACGGGCCATGGAGGATGCGCTCGGCTCCTCCGACGGCCGCGGCGTCTTTGAATCGCTCGCGCGGCACCTGGCGGGCGTTGCCGGATGACGCTCGCGCTGGCCCGCCGCGAAGGCGACCCCGAGATCACCTCCGAGTTGGTGCGTACGCACGGCCTCTCGGAAGAGGAATACCAACGGATTCTGGGAATCCTGGGACGCGAACCGACCTTCACCGAACTCGGGATCTTCTCCGCGATGTGGTCCGAACATTGTGGATACAAGAACTCGAAACGCCTCCTCCGGCTTCTCCCCACCGAGGCGCCCTGGGTCATCCAGGGTCCGGGCGAAAACGCCGGGGTCATCGAACTCGGGGACGGCCTCGCACTCGCCTTCAAGATCGAGTCGCACAACCATCCGTCCGCTGTGGAACCGTACCAGGGCGCCGCAACCGGGGTCGGCGGGATCCTCCGCGACATCTTCACCATGGGCGCGCGCCCCGTCGCGGTGCTGGACTCGCTCCGCTTCGGCGATCTCGATTCCGCGCGGGTGCGTTACCTATTCTCGGGCGTCGTCCGCGGGATCGGGGACTACGGAAACTGCGTCGGGATTCCGAACATCGGCGGTGAGGTCTATTTCGACCGGGGATACGAAGCCAATCCGCTCGTGAACGCGATGTGTCTCGGCGTGATGCGCGCCGACGACATGATCCGCGGGACGGCGTCCGGGACGGGAAACACGCTGATGGCCGTGGGTGCCCGTACCGGCCGCGACGGAATCCACGGCGCCACCTTCGCATCCGGCGAGCTCTCCGAAGACTCGGACGAGGCTAGCCGGCCACGCGTCCAGGTGGGCGACCCTTTCACTGAAAAACTTCTCCTCGAAGCCTCCCTCGAGCTCATCGGAAGCGGCCATATCGTCGGGATCCAGGACATGGGCGCCGCGGGGCTCACCTCCTCGGCTTCGGAAATGGCCGGACGCGCGGGGAGCGGAGTCGAACTCGAGGTTTCGCTCGTCCCGGTCCGCGAGGAGGGAATGACGCCCTACGAGATCCTTCTCTCGGAGTCACAGGAACGGATGCTCGTCGTAGCCGAGAAAGGAAAGGAGGAAGAGGTTCGGAAGATCCTCGGGAAGTGGGAGCTCGAGGCGCAGGAGGTGGGACGGGTGACCGACGATGGACAATTCCGCATTCTGGAGCGGGGAAAGGTCGTCGCTGACATCCCCGCCCTCCCTCTCACGGAAGGGTGTCCCACCTACGAGCGGGAAGGGGTTGAGAGCGCAGAGATCCGCGCGCTCCGAGAAAAGGACCTTTCGCAGGTGCTCGCGCCGCACGGCGACCTCTCGGAGCGCTTCCTCGACTTGCTCGGGTCACCGAACGTCGCGTCGCGCCGCTGGATCTACGACCAATACGACACGACCGTCCGGACGAGCACCGTGGTCGCGCCGGGCGGGGACGCCGGCGTCATCCGATTCCGCGGGACGAAGCGGGGAGTCGCCGCCACGACCGACTGCAATGGTCGTTACTGTTACCTCGATCCGCGGCTGGGAGCGAAGGCCGCCGTGGCTGAGGCGGCCCGGAACCTGGCATGTGTCGGCGCCCTCCCGACCGCCGTCACGAACAACCTGAACTTCGGGAGCCCGCTCCGCCCCGAGATTTATTTCCAGCTCCGTGAGGCGGTCCTCGGGATGGCGGAGGCATGCGCCCTCTTCGAGACGCCCGTGACCGGCGGGAACGTCTCCCTTTACAACGAAACAGGGGGGCGGGCCATTTACCCGACACCGGTGATCGGGATGGTGGGCATCCTCGACGACGTCGCGAAGGTGGTGCGCCACGGATTTCAGGAAGTGGGCGACCGAATCGTCCTCCTCGGCGAAAATCTCGAAGAGATCGGAGGCTCCGAGTACCTCTACCGAACCGAGCGACTCGTGGCCGGCCACCCTCCGGCGGTCGACCTGGTGGCCGAGCGTCAGCTCCAGCGGACTCTCCTTTCGATCGCGGACCGAGGCCTCGCCCGCTCCGCCCACGACTGCTCGGAGGGCGGGCTCGCCTGTGCGCTGGCCGAGTGCGCGATCGGCGGATCTGGCGGCGCTTTGGGGTTCGACGTGGAGCTCGGGGACTCGATCGCACCTGTCGCTCTTTTCTTCGGCGAAACCCAGGGACGAGTGATCGTTTCCTGTGCTCAGGTAGACGCGGCGGCGCTCCTGGGGATCGCGTCGGAGCACGGAGTCCCCGCGCGGGAAATCGGCACGGTCGGATCCCAAGGGGGTACTATGAATCTTCGCTCTCCGCGCGGCTGGATCCGGGTGGAGGCCGACCAGGCGGTGCGAGTTCATGGGGAGGCCATTCCGAATTGGATGGAGAAGGACGCGACATGACCACGCCTCTCGGGCCGGCCCGTCCGGCCCGTTCCGAGGACATCCTCACCTCCTCGCTCGAGGAGCTTCCCCGCGAGGAGTGCGGCGTCTTCGGGATCAGTGGGGTGGACGGAGCCGCCGAGTTGACCTTCTTCGGCCTTTACGCGCTCCAGCATCGCGGCCAAGAATCCGCCGGGATTTGCACCGTGAATGGGAATGGCACGGCCCGGGTCCGGAAGGGGACGGGGCTGGTCGCGGACGTCTTTACCGCCGACGACCTGAACCAGCTCCCCGGACGGACTGGCGTTGGCCACGTGCGGTATTCGACAGCGGGAGGGAGCCGCCCGCAAAACGCGCAACCGATCGTCGTCCGGTACGCGCGAGGCGACCTCTCCATCGCGCACAACGGGAACCTCACGAACGCCCAGCTGCTCCGCGGCCGCCTCGTCGAAGAAGGGGCCCTATTCCAGAGCAGCTCGGACTCGGAGGTGATCGTCCACCTCATTTCACGGTCGAGGGAGACGACGGTGGATGCCCAGGTGCATGACGCGCTTTCTCAGCTCGAGGGCGCCTTCTCCATCGTCCTCTCGATCGGCGATGCTCTCTACGCGGCGCGCGATCCGCGCGGGTTCCGCCCGCTCGTGCTGGGGCGGAAAGAAGGCGGCCACGTCGTCGCATCCGAGAGCTGTGCTCTCGACATCATCGGCGCGGAGTTCATTCGCGACATCCGGCCGGGGGAAATCGTGCGGATCCGGGACGGCGTCGTGGAGTCGCAGAACGGGCTGACCCCAGAAACGCCCTCTCCCTGCGTCTTCGAGCTCGTTTATTTCGCCCGCCCCGACTCGAACTTCTGGGGCCTGAGCGTGGACCGCGCGCGGCGGGCCTTCGGCCAACGGCTCGCGCGCGAACAACCGGCCGACGCGGACTGCGTGATCTCGGTCCCTGACTCGGCGAACTCCGCAGCGCTCGGCTACGCCGAGGAGTCAGGGCTCCCCTTCGAGCTCGGGCTCCTTCGGAACCACTACGTCGGACGCACCTTCATCCGCCCGTTGCAGGCAGACCGCGACTTCGGGGCGCGCATCAAGTACAACCCCGTGAAGGAGATCGTCGAAGGGCGTCGCGTGGTGGTCGTGGACGATTCGCTCGTCCGGGGGACGACTTCCTCCTCCCTGGTGAAATTCCTGAAGGATGCGGGGGCCCGCGAGGTCCACTTCCGCATCGCGAGTCCGCCCGTACGATTCCCCTGTTTTTACGGAATCGACATGCCCTCGCGGGAAGAGCTGATCGGCGCGTCGAAGTCGGTGGAAGAGATCCGCGCGATTCTGGGCGTCAACTCCCTCGGATACCTCTCTCTCGAGGGCATGCTGAAGGCGGTCGAGAAGGTGGGTCCCTTCTGCGATGCCTGCTTCTCTGGAAACTATACGGCGCCCCTCGTAGACCTGGAAAAGGGGCTCACAGCAAATCACGTGCCGCCCGGCTGCTGACGGTTACCCTTCTTCCGCGATGAACCGGTTGGCCATCGTAACGAGGTCGGCCGAGCCGATGAAGAGGGGGGTCCGCTGGTGGAGTGCCCGCGCCTCGACGTCGAGGATATCGCGCTCCCCGTCTGACGCCCGCCCCCCTGCTTCCTCCGCGATCAAGGCCAGCGGATACGCTTCGTAGAGGAGCCGAAGTTTCCCTTCGGGGCTATTCCGGTGGCGCGGATAAAAGAAGATCCCCCCTCGCAGCAGGATTCGGTGAAAGTCGGCCACCAGGGAGCCGATGTAGCGCGACGAATAGTCGCCCCCGCCCCGCGCCGGATCGCCGTCCCGGAGATGATCCACGAACCTGCGGACTCCCGGGGTCCAGCGGGACGCATATGCCTCGTTCGCCGAGTAGCTCCGCATGGGAGGTTCGGGGATTCGGATGTCCGGGTGGCTGAGGAGGAATTCTCCGATAGACGGATCGAGGGTGAAACCATGAACTCCGCGACCCGTCGTGTAGACCATCATGGTCGAGGAGCCGTACACGATGTAACCCGCCGCGAGCTGCTTCCGTCCTCCCTGGAGACAATCCTCGAGGCTCCCGCGCTCCGTGTCCGAGGACTTCCGGTAAATGGCGAAGACGGTTCCGATCGAGACGTTCACGTCGATGTTCGAAGAACCGTCAAGCGGGTCGAACACGAGCACGTATTCCCCGGCGGGAAATTTCTCCGGGATCGGAATGAAGCCCTCGACCTCTTCCGAAACCATGCAGCAGAGGTATCCCGTGTGGTCCATCGCCCGGTAGATCACGCTCTGGGCGAAGACGTCGAGCTTCTCGACCGCCTCCCCCTGGATGTTGGACTCCCCCGTCTTCCCGAGCACGTCGATCAGCCCCGCCATGTTCACCTGGCGGGAGATCACCTTCGCCGCGAGCGCCATGTCCGAGAGGATGTTGCTGAAGACCCCGCTGGCGGCGGGACGGCGCCGCTCCTCTTCGATGATGTGCCGCTCGATCGTGATGATGTGGGTGTCCTTCATCTTGTCCCCGTGCGTCGGTATGGGCCCGATTCCGGCTCCATTGTATCGCCTCGACGCGTTCTGAAGAAGTGTGGGACGGCGCACGCAGGGGCCGGGGCGATCCCTCAGCGGGACGTCTCCGCGTGGACCGTTCCGTCGCGGCGGATCCGCACCCGGACGTCCCCGTCCCGGTCGGTCCGGAAGATCCGTGCGCCGGCCGCTTCCAGCCGTTCCACGACCACGTCGTGGGGGTGGCCGAAGCCGTTCGGATCTCCTACCCCGATGAGCGCGGCGCCCGGGTGAGTGGCCGCGAGGAACTCGGGCGAGGTGGAAGTTCGGCTTCCATGGTGCCCCACCTTGAGAACGGAGAGGCGCGGGACCCGCTCGAGAACGCGGCGCTCGACCGCGGCGGGGGCGTCGCCGGTGAGGAGAACAGCCCCCTCGCCCCAACGCACCAAAAGCACGACGGACAGATCGTTCGGGTCCGCGAGCTCTGGGGCATCGGCGGTTTCGGCGTCCGGATGGAGGACCTCGATCCGGAGGCCGTCCACCTGAAAGGCGCTCCCCTCGCGAGCCACCCACCACCAGATCCCCTCTTCGCGGGCGGCTTCGAGGACCGCCAGATACGGACCCGACCCGTACGGGCGCGACGGATCGAGGATCCCACGAACCCCGATCCCCGCGATGACCCCGGGGGCGCCCCCGATGTGATCCAGGTGGGGGTGGGTGAGGACGAGCGCCTCCACGCCCCGCGCACCATGGCGCCGAAGATAGGGGACGACGCGCCGCGTTCCGGAATCGAAGCCCGCGCTTCGGGGCCCGGCGTCCACGAGAAGCCAGCGCCCTCGCGGGGTCCGGAGCGCCACGGCATCCCCCTGCCCCACGTCGATGAGGTGGAGCTCCAGATCCCGGCCGAGCGGGAGGAGAGGGAGGAGGAGCACCAGCGCGGTGCCCGCCGTCGTGGCCGCGAGCCGGCGCGCCCCGGGTCCGACCCTTCCGGCGTAACCCCGGCGAAGGTAGAAGTAGACGGCGATCCCTCCCAGAGCCGCGGCGATCAGGGCCCCGCGAGAAACCCAGAACGAGGCGCCCGGGAGGGCGGCGGTCCATCGAATCGCCCTCCCGACGCCGTCGAGGAGGAGCCCGCTTCCCCCCGCCGCGAAGCGCCCGAGGGTCATGGAGAAGAGGGAGAGGAAGAGCCCCGCGCCGATCCCGGGAATCGCCGCGGCGACCGCCGGCGCGACTGCCAGGGTCGCCGGAATCCCGATGAGAGAGACGCGATCGAAGTGCCAGGCGAGGAAAGGGAGGGTCGGCAATGTCGCGGAGACACCCGCCACGATTCCCGCGGCCCCGCCCTTGAGGAGGTCGGCACCGAGCCCCTGGCGGCCCCGCCCCGGCCTCTCCCGCCCGGTCAGAGTCTTCCATCCCCGGTCGAGCGCCCGCGAGACGGGATCGCGGAGGAGGACCAGCCCCGCCGTGCCCGCGAACGAAAGCTGAAACCCCACGGACGCGAGCCACCCCGGATCGAAGACGAGCAGGAGCAGGAGTGCCGAGCCGAGCGCCCCCGCCGGAACGACCGGCCGACCTCGCACCCGTGCGGCGACCAAGAGGGTGAGGAGGACAGCCGCCCGGACCGCGGCGTGCGGAGCCCCGATGGCGAGGACGTAGCTCCAGCATCCCGCGGCCGCTCCTCCCTCGGCCGCGCGCCGGCCGAGCCCGACGAGGCGAAGGAGCCCGAGGAGGATCCCGGCAACCACTCCCACGTGAAATCCCGAGATCGCCAGAAGGTGCGCCGTTCCGGAAAGCGCAAAGGCGTCGCGGAGCTCCGGGTCGAGGTGTTCGCGGCGCGCGAGGACGAGCGCCTCTACCATCGGCGCCGTCCGCTCCCCCCAGAGCGCCACCATCCGCTCCTGGATCGCGCCGCGCAGCACGAGAACTTTTCCCCAAGGCCCGCCACCGGGGGCGGGTTCCCAATCCCCCGCCAACCGGAGGCGCCCTGCCCACTCGGCCAGCCCGGGTTGAGGAAACGCGCGCCCCTCCCAGGAGGACGCGACCCGGATTCGGCCTCCCGCGCGGGGGAGGGTCGCCCCCCGCGGCAGGAGAGCACGGACCACCCCGCGGCACTCATCGGGGCCGCCCACCTCACCCGGCCCGCCCTCTTCGATCCGGAAGGGGAAGGAGCCGTCGGAACTGACTCGCGTCAGAAATCGGCCCGTGACCTCTCCGTCCCAGCGCCGCGGGAGGTGCAGGCGGCAGTCTGATTCCTCCCGGTGGACGACGGCTGCTCCCGAAGCCATCCCGGCCACGGCTGCGGCAACGAGCACCCCCGCGGGCCAGGGGCGACGCCATAGGAGGAGGAGCGCGCCGAGAAGGAGGAAGAGGAGGAGCGCCGGTGGAAGGGAGGCGCCGAGGAGGGGGAGGGCGATCCCGGCGGCATGCGCCAAGGCCACCCGTGCGACGAGTGGAATCTGGTCCGTCAGGACCTCACTTTTCCTCTTCTCCCTCCGGGAAAGAGGTGAAGAGATCCTGCTGCGTTCGGTCGGTCCTCAGGCGCTCTTCCCGCCCCTCCGCCTCGAGACGCTCCCGCAGGAAGCGCCGTACCTTCAGGTCCGAATGGATCCCCGCGACGAGCATCACCAGCATGCCGACGAAGAGGCTTCCGAACGCCACATAGGTCACCGGAATCCGGTACACCGTGGTGAAGCCCAGGTCGAGCGTGACCCGCTCTCCCGCGTTCCAACGCGCGAAAAACATGACCAGGAGGAGGACCACCAGGACACCCGCAGCCCCGGTGAAGCGGCTCACCGGTGGGCCCCGGCCGCGAGAGAGCCAACCAGGGCGCCCTGGAATGTGGCCCCGGTCGTTCCCGTGAGCTCGATCCAGGCGTACTCCCCGATTCCAATCCCCTCCGACGGAAAGGCCACGAACTTGTTTCGGCGGGTGCGTCCCAGAACCTGGCCGGGGTCACGTGCATCCCTTTCGACGAGAACCTCGTCCTGGCGCCCGACTTCCCCAGCGTTGATCCCGCCCTGGATCTCCCGGCAAACCGTGATGAGCTCCGCCAGCCGGGCCCGCGCCTCCGGTTCGGGGAGAAAATCCTCGGCGGGAAGCCGCATCGCGGGAGTCCCCTCGCGGGGCGAGTACCGGTAGGTGTACGCCTCGTCGAAGCCGACCTCGCGCACGAGGTCGAGCGTCGCCTCGAAGTCGGACCGGGTTTCGCCTGGAAATGCCGCGATGATGTCCGTCGAGAGGGAGAGATCGGGAATGGCCTCCCGCGCCATCCTCACCTTCTCGAGGTAGCTCTCGACGGTGTAGCGCCTGAGCATCCGGCGAAGGACCTGGTCACTTCCCGACTGAACCGGGAGGTGGAGATGCTCACACACCGCCTCCTCCTCAGCCATGACCTCCACCAGCTCGCGGGTGACGTCGTTCGGGTGCGGCGAGGTGAATCGAACGCGCCGGATCCCCGCGATTCGCGCGACTTCCCGCAGAAGCCGCGCGAAGTTCCAATCGCCCCGTCGGTAGGAGTTGACGGTCTGGCCGAGGAGTGTGACCTCGGTCACCCCTCGCGCGGCCAATCCCCGAACCTCGGCCACTACCTCCTCCGGTCGGCGATTTTTCTCCGGACCTCGGACATAGGGCACGATGCAGAAGGTGCAGCGGTGATCGCAGCCCCGCTGAATCGGGACCCAGGCGGACGCTCCGGCTTCACGCCTCTGTTCGAGCCCCTCGTAGCTCTCTTCCGGGTCGAGATCGAGGACGGCGAGCTGGGTGCGGCGCTTTCCGGGTCGCACAACGCAAGGCTTGGCCTCGACCTCCGTCTCCCCTCGCTGGCCCCGGAGGCGCCGAAGCTGGTCCGGAAGTGAGCGGTAGGCGTCCGGACCGACCACGAGATCCACCTGGGAGGCCTGGTTGAAGAGGGTTCGGCCAAGTCGCTGCGCCATGCACCCGGTTACGCCGATCAGAAGGCCGGGGTGGCCGCGCTTCAGCCCGCTGAGTTGGCCGATACGGCCCAAAACCCGCCGCTCCGCGTGATCGCGGATGGCACAGGTATTCACGAGGATGACGTCGGCCTCCTCCGGGGACGAAACAATCTCGTACCCGTCCGCAGCGAGAATCCCCTCCATCAATTCGCCGTCGGCGACGTTCATCTGGCACCCGTACGTTTCCACGTACGCGCGCCCCGCTTCGGTTAGGGACTTCGTCATGGTCCTAATTGAATCGCCCTGCCCCGGTGAGATCAATAGCGAGACCGCCGGGTTTGAAAGGAGGTCAGCCGCCCGCGAGGCGCACCGAAAGCGTCGTCCTGAGGAAGCTCTCCGACAGACCCTGCGCCGAGCGGGTCCCCCTCTCGAGCCCGAAATCGAGGCGTGCGATCGGCTGTCCCTCCGACTCCACGAGCTCCAGGCCGAACCCCGCGGAGAGTGTCCGCTCCTGGGCGGGCGAACCGTCGAAGTGGAAGGGAAGGTCCTGGTGGCGAACACCGGCTCGGAGCGGGAGCGTGCGGCCGAACAGGGTCGCACGCGCCCACTCGATCCCTCCGCCGTAACTCCAGGAGGCCTCGCGCGTAGTTCCGGCGCCCAATTCCTCTCCCACCGCGCTCCAGTCCGCAAAAACGACACCGGCCGAGACTCCGAATCCAGGCGCCAGAATCGCCGTGGCGCCTGCGCGCAACTCGAGTGGAATCGAGTACTCCCCACCTTCGGGGGTTACGCCGGTGGACGGAGAAAGAGCGAGTTTGTCCGACCAGGTGACCGCGGCGGCGATCCGTATCAGTGCGGACGGATCCCAGGCGACGCCCGCTCCCGCGACGACGCCCGAGGCGCGCCAACGCCCCTGGATGGCGAAGGCCTCCACACCCTGGCCGGCCGTATCCGTGTCGAGGAGGCGGACGAAGCTCCTCTCCAGCGCGCCGGCATAACTGCCGACGGTGACCCCCAACCCGAAGTTCCCCCCGACCTGTCGTGCCCAACCGACTTGCACGCGGCTCAGGTTTCCGCGCGAGCGAAAAATATCGATCGCGGAGACCTCGGTGCCGTTCAGGTCAATGGTGCGATTGGCGACGACCTCCCACTCCTGATCCAGGACGCTCGCGAACCCGACCGAGAAAACGTTTCCCCAGAGCGGATAAGCAACGACCGCGGTCGGAAACCGGGCGTGCCCGGCGCTACGTCCGTCGCGCAGGGTCGCCCGGGTCGGCTGGAAGCTCGCCGAGATCGTAGGAAGTGCGACGCCGGCGGCCGCGGCAGGATCGGTCGGGAGGAGGTGCCACCCCGGCTGTCCGATCCCGCTCCCTCCGAGAGCGCGCGCGCGTGCGTCCAGCGGCTCGGCAGGGATTCCGAGCCCGGCTGATGCGAGAAGGGACTGGGCGCCCGCCGGCGACGGCATGCCGATTCCGAAACCCCATAGGGCCGCGACTGCGGTCGGAAGCGACGAGAAGAGAACTTGGAATGTCCGAAGAGGTCGCGATGCGGATTCGCGTGGCACGGTTGTCCTCATGGAGAGGGCACCCCGCTCGCGACCGTGAGGACGAGCCGGAGCGTGGGCTCGAATTCGGTTCCGGGCCCCCAAAAAGTCGAATACTGAAGGGGTCGCAGCTCGAGGAGAGTCTGGGGATCCACGCCGTTCATCAGCACCAGCGTCGAGGGAACCGGCGTCGCCGAGGAACCGTCGTCGCGGAGGAGATCCCGCACGTACCGGGTGATCGGAAGGTCCACCCGGGTTCCCTGCTCGATTGTGAAGAAGTCCTCCTCGATCACGGTCGAGGGAAGGTTCATGGAGCATTCGCCGCTCGGGCATGCCAGCGGAAATCCCAGAGGCGAACGCGGAAGCCTTTCCGGGCTGAGGACCGGACGCAACTCGATGACCGTCTCCTGGATGGGCCGAAGCCCCGTGGGGATCGTCTCGTGCGTATACAACTCGAGCCCGGCGTAAACGAGCCGCTCGGGAAGGAGTTCCACCGGACAGGAGACAACGGCGCAGACCGCGGGACTCCCCGGGACCGACTCCGGAAGATCGAACCGAAAGGTCGCCCGGACGGCCGGTGCCCCGCCGATCGGGAACGCCGCAGGATCCAGGGACGGCGGCGGATCCTGTAGGAGGGCGACCGATCTCACGCCGACGGTGATGGCGACGATCGTATCCGGATTCACCGAGGACCGCACCCGCACGACCAGCTCCGCGCTTCGCACACGGAGCCGCGAATCGGGCGACAGAGAAGAGACGCGGACTCCTCGCCCGGCGACCGTAGTGTCCAACAAGGCCGTCACGCCGGCCGAATCGAGAGGGATGGTGGCCCGCGTGATCAACGGCGGGTCGATTTCGCTCCCCCCCCCTCCTCCATCGGCATTGGGATCCCACTCGCCTTGCCCCGCGAAGGCCACGGGGCCGCCTCCGGGTTCGGGCCAGGGGACCTGGGCTCCAAGGGTGTCCACCGCGAAGTCCCAGTCCACCGAAGGGGGGTGCCAGGGCGTCTGGGTCACGCCCGCTTCGAGCAAGAAAGGGGTGAGGCCCCGCACGTCGAGCGTGTCCAACTCCAGCGCCACTTCGCCCGAAACGGGTACGAACAAGGAATCGGTGACGGTGCTGTTCGACCCGGGTGGAAAGACGAAAATAATCCGGGGCAGATCGAGGAACCGGAAGAGGGACCGCGCCTCGACGGTTTCCTCCCACTCATGCGCGAGCACGAGCGAAGGAAGGATCGAGGTCGAGCCGAACCCGTCGAAGAGCTGGAAGTCGGTCGCGAACTCCGAGAATGGAAGGCGAAGCTCCACGGTGACAGCCTCGACCGGAAGGAGGTCGCCATCCGTCGAGGTAGGAATCGCGTCCTCGCATCCCTGGATCGAAAGGAGCCCCGCGAAGAACGCGAGGAGTCCGTGTCTGATCGTCACCCAGCCATCCCTTCCGTCGCGCCTCCCGCCCCGAGTTGAAGATCGTCCCTTCATCGCGTCAGTCTAACCAGACTCGTGGGAGCCGGCCGGTCAACCCCGTGAGCACTTCGTAACCGATCGTTCCGGCGAGCCCGGCGGCCTCTTCCAACGGGATTCGATTCTCCCCGTCGGAGCCGATCAGAGTGACGATCTCACCCACCGCATCCTCCGCCCCCGGGAGGTCCGTGATGTCTACCACCGTCAGGTCCATCGAGATCCTTCCGATGACCGGCACCCTGCGTCCCCGGACCAGCGCCGCTCCTCGGTTTCCAAGGGCCCGCGGGAGCCCGTCGCCATATCCGATCCCGAGCGTGGCCCACCGTTCCGTCCGGGTGGCGGTATAGGTGGCGCCATAGCCGAGCGTCGTTCCCGCCGCGACCTCCCGCACGAGCACGATGCGCGAGCGGACCTTCACGACCTCCTCCGCAGCGGGGAGCCCCTCCCCCGCGTCGCCCCCGTAAAGAAAGATTCCGGGGCGCACCATGTCGAACGACAGATCCGGTCGGCGAAGGGTCCCTGCCGAGTTGTTCACGTGAAGCAGTCCTCTCTTCCACCCGGCCGCCTCGACCGCGTCTATGGTCGCGCGAAACCGATCCGCCTGTAGGGAGACCGACCCAGGGTCCGCCTGATCCGCGGAGTACAGATGGGTGAAGAGCCCCTCCCAGCGGACCCCCCGCCCCGAGATCGCCACCAGCTCGGGCCCCCATCGATCCACTCCCCTCCAGTCGAGTCCCGCGCGCCCCATCCCCGTGTCCACCTCCGCGTGAATCGTCGCCTCCACCGCAAGACCCGCCGCCGCGGAAGCGATCTTTTGCGCCGCATCCGTATCCGAGACCGAGAGCGCGAGCCCGGCCGCGACCGCCGCGTGCTCCGCTCCCGGTGGAATCGGTGACAGGACGAGAATCGGGCGAGTCACCCCGAGCTCCCGGACCGCGATCCCCTCCGGAACGGTGGCGACCCCATATCCCCAGGGGTTTTCCGGTTCGAATACGCGGACCGCTCCCGCGAGGCCAACCCCGTACGCATCCGCCTTCAACATCGGGAGAAGGCCCACCCTCTCCCCGGCGGCCACACGAACGGTCTCGAGGTTCCGCCGGAGCGCCCCCGCGTCCACCTCCACCCAGGCCCGACTCCGCGGTTCTGTTGACATGGTCGCAGAAAGATGCCACAAAGTACCCCCCGAGCAAGGGCGTACGGAGGCGGCGATCCTCCGCGGGGTCCCGAATCTTTGGGAGGGTCGGATGGGGAAGCGCGAGCGACCGGAGAGCTGATGGGAAGCGGCAAGCATGGGGGCGAGGAGGGAAGCCGATCCGCGGATCCCCGCCCGCCCTCTTCCGACCGTCCGGGCGTCCTCGATCGCGCCCTCGCGCTCGTCTCCTTCCTCCGCGAGCACGATCCCTGGGACCGGCGCCAGACCCCCAGCACTCTCGTTCCCCATCTCCTCGAAGAAACCCACGAGGTCGTGGATGCGATTCACGGCGGCGATGAACGCGCACTCCGGGACGAGCTCGGCGACCTCCTTCTCAATCTCGCCTTTCAGATCGTGATCGGCGAAGAAGAGAGGAGGTTCACCCGCGAAGAGGTCGTGCGTGGACTCGAGGAGAAAATCGCGCGCCGTCACCCGCACCTTTTCGGGACCGGAGAAAAGGTGGGGTGGGAAACGATCAAGGCCCGGGAGAGGCGCGAAACCGCCCAGCGTGAAGGTGATGCGAGTGGACTCCGCACCCTGGATGGTCTCCCGGGCGGCCTCGACTCCCTCCTCCGAGCGCACCGCCTCCAGGAGAAGGCCTCGAGTGCCGGATTCGACTGGGCCAACCCTTCCGGCGCGATGGCGAAGGTGAAAGAAGAGCTGGCCGAGGTCGAAGAGGCGGCGGCCGATGCAAACCCACTTCGGTTGGCGGAGGAAATCGGCGATCTCCTCTTCGCGGTCGTGAATTTCGCTCGCCTCTCCGGGCTTCATGCCGGACCTGCACTAGAAGAAGCTAACATTAAGTTCCGCAAGCGATTCAATGCGATGGAACTACTGGCACGCGAACGTGGCCTCCCCATCCCGGGCGGCTCCCTCGAGGAGATGGATGCGCTCTGGGACGAGGTGAAACGGGGGGAGAAATAGGACCTCACTGGGAAGCGGCGCACAATGAAGGGGGGAGGGGTCGGCCGACCGTCCGGGAGGCGCGGAGGAGGGGCGGCGGGGCGGGACAGCGGATGGTAGGGAGGCCGACCCCTCCCCCCTTCGTTGTGCGCCGCGTTCGCCGCCGGCTCAATACCCCCGCACCCGATCCACCTCGTTGATGAGTGATTCGCCCGCGAGGAAGCGCCGTAAGTTCTCCAGGATCAGATCGGTCTCCCGCCGCCAGAATCCCCGCGAGACCGCCGCCGTATGCGGGGTCAGAAGGACGTTCGGAAGGTTCCAGAGGGGGTGATCCACGGGAAGGGGCTCGGTCGCGAACACATCGAGCCCCGCGCCGCGGAGGTGGCCGTCCCGGAGCGCCGCGACGAGGGCTTCCTCGTCCACGAGGGCGCCCCGGGAGACGTTGATTAGGAGGGCCCCCTTCGGAATCGCTCGAATCCTTTCGGCGGAGAGAACTCCCCGGGTTTCCGCCGTCAGCGGAGCGGCGACGACGAGCGCCTCGCTCTCCGCGACGAGGCGGTCGAGCCCCGCCTTCCCATGGAGGAGCTCGACGCCAATCTCATCTACGTCCCCGCCCCGCTCCGCGCGGCAAAGTCCGAGCACGTGCGCACCGAGCGCCCCTACCCGGCAGGCGATCTCCCTCCCGATCCCGCCGTATCCCAGGATCCCGACGGTCATCCCCGCGATCTCCCGGACTGGAGTCTCGGCCGAGAGAAACGGTTCCGTGTCCCAGGTGCCCCGCGCCTGAGCCGCGACCGCGAAGTCGAGTCCTCGGACAAAATGGAGGAGCATCGCGAGCACCGTCTCGGCGATCGGAGGGCCGTGGATTCCGGCCGAGTTCGTGAATCGCACTTCGGAGGCACGCATCGCCTCTTGCAGGGAGCTCCCGACGCCTGCCGCCGCGGAATGAACCCAGCGAAGGGTCCCTCTTCCCACCTCGAGGACCGAGGGGGGCACCCCGAAGCCGAAGTAGATCTTAGCTCCCTGAAGCGCATCCAGGACCTCGGGCGGCGGGGACCCACCGCCGTCCCCCGAGCCGTCGGCGGGGCCCGATGCAATGTGAAGGATCCAACTCGAGGGAATCGCGCCCGCAATCTCACCCACGGC
Source organism: Gemmatimonadota bacterium (assembly GCA_040882465.1). Lineage (NCBI taxonomy): Bacteria > Pseudomonadati > Gemmatimonadota > Gemmatimonadota bacterium. The sequence goes on along the minus strand of JBBEBG010000018.1, from coordinate 24,219 downwards.
CCATGCGGGAATGGTCCAGATGGGGCGCTCGTCCCTCAGGTTGAGCACGACGTCGGCCATGGTCGCTTCCCTTCCGAGGCCGGCTACGGGTGAAGCCGGTTCATGAGGCGTGGGAAGGGAATGAGCTCACGCACATGCGACCGTCCAGTGATCCAGGCGACGGTTCGCTCGATCCCGAGTCCGAACCCGGAGTGTACGAAAGTCCCGTAGCGGCGCAGATCCAGATACCAGGAGTAGGCCTCCTCCGGGAGCTTTTCCTCACGAATGCGCCCCAGGAGTCGGGCGAAATCGTCCTCGCGCTGGCTCCCCCCGATGATCTCTCCGTAACCCTCCGGGGCAAGGAGATCGTTGCAAAGCACGGTCCTGGGGTCCGCTGGATTCTCCTTCATGTAGAAGGCCTTCGCCTCTCGCGGATAATTGTAGACGAAGAGAGGCCGGTCGAGGTCACCGGAAAGGAGGGTCTCGTCCGACCCCGCGAGGTCGCTCCCCCATTCGATCTCGCTACCGCGGGACCGGAGGAGTTCCACCGCTTCGGAGTAGGACAGCCGCGGAAAAGGGGGTGACACGGACTCGAGCTTGCTCGTATCCCGCTCGAGCGACGCGAGCTCCTCGGCGCACCGTTCGAGGGCCCGCCCCACGAGGTAGCTCACGAAACGCTCCTGGAGCGCCATGTTGTCGTCGGAATTCGCGAACGCGACCTCGGGCTCGACCATCCAGAACTCGGTGAGGTGCCGGCGCGTCTTCGACTTCTCGGCGCGAAAGGTCGGGCCGAAGCAGTACACCTTTCGGAAGGCCGGGCAGGCGGCTTCGATGTACAGCTGCCCGGTCTGCGCGAGGTACGCCGTCTCCCCGAAGTAGTCGGTCGAGAAGAGGGTGCCCGCGGACTCCCCGATCGAGCCGGTCAGGACCGGCGCATCGATCCGTGTGAATCCCTCCGCATAAAAAAAGTCCGTGACCCCCTGCATGATCTCGGATCGGACGCGGAGCACCGCGCGTTGCTGCGTCGAGCGGATCCAGAGGTGACGGTGGTCCATGAGGAACTCGACCCCATGCTCCTTTGGCTGGATCGGGTACCCGGCGGACTCCCCGATCACCTCGAGCTCGGTCACGCCGATCTCAAAACCTCCCGGGGACCGGGGCTCCGGACGCACCGTGCCGGTGACCCTCACGCTCGACTCCTGCGTCAGCGTCGCCGCCCTTTCCCAGACCGCCGGATCGAGCTCTGAACGGGCGAGAACACACTGAACGACCCCGGTCCCGTCGCGGATCACGGCGAAGGCCAGCTTTCCGTGCGCCCGAAAGGTCTCGACCCAGCCCGCCACCGAGACCGTCTCTCCCGCATGCTCCGCGAGCCGGCGAACCTCGACGAGCTCCTCACCTCCTCCCATCCACCCTCCTCCTCTGTGTCCCTGGATTATCCCACCCGCCACATCCGAAGCCGCTCAGCGTGCCGCCCCTCCAGGAGCTCACGAATTCTCGCATGTTCCCCGCGTGCGAGCTCGGCGTCACGCGCCACGACCTCCCGCGCCAACCGACGCGCCAGCGTGAGGAGCCCCTCGTCCCTCCCCAGGTCCGCAAAGCGAAGGAGAAGGTCCCGACCGTGTTGCTGGGCACCGAAGAGGTCTCCCTGCCCCCGGATCTGGAGGTCGGCCTGGGCGATCCTAAAGCCGTCGGTCGTCTCGCGGAAGACGGCGAGGCGCTCCTGGGATTGTTCCCCCGGATCCGCGATGACGATGCACACGGACGGGTGGGGCCCCCTCCCCACCCGCCCCCGGAGCTGGTGGAGCTGGCTCAACCCGAAGCGATCCCCGTGTTCGATCACCATGAAGGTCGCATTCGGAACGTCGATCCCGACCTCGATCACCGAGGTTGCCACGATCACCCGGATCTCGCCGTCGCGGAACGCCCGCATGACCCGGTCCTTTTCGTCGGAGGAGAGCTGGCCGTGTAAGAGGCCGAGCCTTTCCCCCGGAAAGACCTCCGTCGCAAGCCGCTCGAATTCCTGGGTCGCCGCACGCAGCTCGGAGCGTTCCGACTCCTCCACCAGAGGATACACGATGTAGCCCTGTCGTCCCTGCGCGAGCTCTTCCTTCACCCGGGCATAGGCTCTCTCCCTTTCTCCGGAACCGTGCAGGATCGTCTGCACGGGAGGCCTCCCGGGAGGGATCTCGTCGAGAACGCTCAGGTCGAGATCCCCGAAGAGGGTCAGGGCCAGCGACCGGGGGATGGGGGTCGCGGACATGACGAGGACGTCCGGGCGCGCCTCGTCATTCACCCCTTCGGCCAGGGCCATGCGCTGGCGCACCCCGAAGCGGTGCTGCTCATCCACGACCACCAGCCCGAGGCGGCGAAATCGCACTCCCTCCTGGATGAGGGCATGGGTACCCACGGCGATGATTCCCTCGCCGCCCGTGTCCAGCGCGGCGAGCGCGTCCCGCCGTTCCCGCGCTCCCATCCGGCCCGTGAGGAGAATGACCGGGAGGTCGAGCCCCGCACCCGCGAGGAGGGCTCGGATCTGCGTGACGTGTTGTTCCGCCAAGAGCTCCGTCGGGGCCATGAAAGCGGACTGGTAACCGCCCTCGGCCGCGAGGAGAATCGCGAAGAGGGCGACGAGCGTCTTCCCGGATCCGACGTCGCCTTGGAGGAAGCGGTTCATCCGGCGGGAGGACCCCATGTCCTCGTAGATCTCGCGAAGCACGCGGGCCTGCGCCTCCGTCAGACGGAAGGGAAGGCTCTCGTGAAGGGGGCGGATGAGCTGGTTGGTGCGCTGGAACGCGATTCCGGGCTCCACCTCGGTTTCTCGGTGGCGAGCGATCGCCTGCACCAGTTGAAGGAAAAAGAGCTCGTCGAAGGCGAGGCGGCGGCGACCTTCTTCCGGGTCGCGCACCGTGTCGGGACGGTGGAGGCGGCGAAATGCCTCGGCGAGGGGAGGAAGGCCGAGCTCTTCACGAACCTCATCCGCGAGATATTCCTCCTCGGGAATCTGCTCGAGGAGGAAGTCGAGATTCCGGCTGAAGATGCGGCGGAGCACCCACTGGGGAACCTCATCCGCCGCAGGGTAGGTGACGAAGATCGTTCCCGGAGCCCGATCCTCCTCGTCGCGCCCCGTGCGCGAGATGAGGGTGAACTCCCGGGGGTGGAGCTGGTGGCCGTGGAAGTGCCGGACGGGGCCGGTCGCGAGGATCTCGTCCCCTTCCCGGATCTTTCGCTCCACCCAGGGCTGACCGGGCCAAGAACAGGTGATGTAGCCCGAATCGTCCTCGAGAACCGCCTGGAAGACCCGGAGCCCGGAACGGGTGGGAATGATCCCCTTCGAACGCACCCGGCCGACCACGGTCGCGTCCATCCCCACCTGGAGAGAAGCAATCGGGTGGATCGTCGAGGCGTCGTCGTAGCGACGGGGGATGTGAAAGAGAAGGTCGCGCGCGGTCCCGATCCCGAGCTTCTTCAGAGACTGGGATCGCTTCGGTCCGACACCCTTGAGAAACTGGACGGGCCGGTCCAGCTGCGAAAAACCCACGGGCTCACCCTTCGCCGAAGACGCCATCGAGGAACGCCGCGCGGTCGAACGGCTCCAGATCCTCGACCCCCTCCCCCACTCCCACGAGCTTGACGGGCACCCCGAACTCCTGAAGGACGGCCACGACGATTCCGCCCCGGGCGGTCGAATCGAGCTTGGCCAGTATGATGCCGGTCGGGGTCACGACCTCACCGAAGGCCCGGAGCTGCGAAAGCGCGTTTTGCCCCACCGTGGCGTCGAGGACGATGAGTGTTTCGTGCGGAGCGCCGTCGAGCTTCCGGCGAACGACCCGGTCCACTTTTTTCAGCTCCTCCATGAGTCCCGCGTTCGTGTGAAGTCGCCCCGCGGTATCGATCAGGACGACCTCCACCCCGCGGGATATCCCCGCCTCGATCGCGTCGAAGGCGACGGCGGCCGGGTCCCCTCCGGCCTGCCCCCGGACGAAGTCGGCGCCCACGCGGCCCGCCCACTCCTCGAGCTGATTCACGGCGCCCGCTCTGAAGGTGTCCCCGGCGGCGACGAGCACTGACTTTCCCGCCGCCACGAACCGGTACGCGAGCTTGGCGATCGAGGTGGTCTTCCCCACCCCGTTCACTCCGACGACGAGATAGACCGTCGGCCCCCCGGAGGAATTCATCGCAAGCTCGGCGTCCGCTGCCGGGGCGAGGATCTTCTCGACCTCGTCGCGGACCGCCCCCCTGAGGCCGGCGGCACCTGTCACCTTCCCCCTCCGGGCCAGCTCCTCCACCCGGTCCACGAGCCGGAGCGTCGCCGCGACTCCGAAATCCGCCGCGAGGAGCCGCTCCTCGAGGCCTTCGAGCGTGTCGCGATCGAGCCCGCCGGCGAGGACCCGCACGTCGGTGAGCGCGAGGTCCACGACGCGCTTCCAAAGTCCTTTCCGTTTTTCGTCCTTGCTCCTGAAGAGTCGCATCCTGATGCCGTTCGTGGTCTGGATCTACCGCAGCCCCACGGCGCGCCGTCCGATCCATTCCGCGCAGAGGAGGAGGAGAAGGAGAAGATAGGGGAATGGATGCGCCCGAAGGGGCCGTCCGCCCCCGCCTTCCCTCTCCCCCGCCCTGGTCGCGGCGGGAAGCTCCAGGCCGGCGACCTCCAGCGGCGGGCGCCGGAGCGATGGAGCCCACGCTTCGACTTCCACGACTCCGACGGCGGTCGGAAGGGCGTCCGGGGCGGCATCCGCTTCCCGAACCTCGTAGCGGTAGAGCCCTGGGGCCACGGCCGGTGTGGTGGCGACCCCGTCTTCGCCCGGGATGATGGGCCCCTCGAAAGCGGGCGCGTCGTCGGGACTCACCGGCGCGTCCCACCGCCCCGCCTGGTCTACATCGGTCGGGAGGAGAGAGAGGACGGACCCGGCGGCTTCCGGCGCGACATCCCAATCGAGCGGCTCCCCACGCGGGCTCGTGCGCTCCGCCGGGGCCACGAGGGTTCCCGCCACCGGATCGGTCGCGGAGAGAAGCCAATCCGCGACTCCCCCCCAGATCCCCCGGTAGACTTCCCGGGAAGCGCCCTCCCGGCTTGCCCATCGCCAGAGGCCGTCGGCGAGGATCACCGCTCGGCGTCCGGCCGGGGTCTCGCGAAAGAGGAGGACAGGGAGCGCATCCCCCACCTGGGCCCTGCGCGCCGTGAGCGCCACGGTTCCCGAAAACTCGCCGGTGACCGGGAGGAGGGATGCGAGGGGGGGGAGTCCCGCCAGCCGGACGCCGCTCAGGAACGGCGAGACGGGCGACGCGGCCATCTCGGGTTCGACGACCCACTCTCCTTCCCAGCGGTCGTCCACCCGGATTCCCACGAGCGCGGCGCCGACGGGATCGTCCGGGAGGTGGACCACCCTCGGATGGCTCCGCACGAGCGCGTCCAACCACCCCTCGATCGCCTCGGCACCTCCGTCCAGAACGAGGATGCGTGCGCGCGGGATTCTGTCGCGAAAAACGCCTTCCCCTACAATCTCCACTCCTTCGCTCCCCTCGGCGAGGGGGAGAAACCGTCCGTTCCCCAACAAGAGGTATCCGTCCCCCTCGAGCCCCGTGACGGCCTCCAGGAGGGGGAGGAGCACCCGGGGCTCCCAATCCGGACGGAGGGAGAGGAGGAGGATCCCCTGATCCTCGTCGCCGACGGTCACCCAGCCCGCCCGCTCATCGTCCACGGCGAAGACGTCGCCTCCGAGGCGCACGCGCGCGGTGTATCGCACGAGGGCGGCGCCCGAGGGTGGCGCAGGGAGGATGAAGTCCTCGCCTCGCTCTACACCGGTCTCCGGAACTGGAAGCCGCGCGACGTGGACGGCTTGGCCGTTGGCGGCGATCTCCAGGTCCAGGGAATCCCCGGGTAGCCCTCCCTCCGCGAAGATGGTCACCCGCCCTTCGACCTCCTCGTCCGCCGGAGCGTGTGGGGGGAGAGTGAGATCGCCGATGCCGGCGTTCCGCACCGCTCCTCCCAGACGCTCGAATCTGAGCGGGACCGGCGTCACTTCCGCGATTCGCCCGAGCTCCTCGGGCGGAATTCGGAAGGAGGAGAGAACGAGCACGGAATCCGCGCCGGATTCCCCCAACCGAATGATACCCTCGGCCATGTCGCCGGGGGGATGGTCCGGAGCTCGCAGCCGGAGAGAGGTCGTATCCATCCCCTCCGGGCCTCGGCCCCGCGGAGTGGCGAGAGCGAGACTCGATCCTCGCCGTACCTCCTCGACCGCGCGGCCGACCCCCTCCTCCCACAACGTCCTCTCGCCATCCGAGGCAACGATGAGGGAGAGGTCGGGATCCACCAGGACCCAGCTTCCCTCATCGGCACCATCCCGTGCGGGATCGGCTCCGGGGAGACGCAGGTCGAGGAGGAGAAGCACCACGACGACGATCGAGGTGATGCGGAGGGCGAGAAGAAGGGAACGCCCACGGACCGGGACCTCGTCCCGGAGATAAAAGAGGGCGGCCAGGAAAATCCCGGCCGCCCCAAACATCAGGATGGGAAGTGTGAGTCCCGTCACGCCCGGTCGGGGAAGGCGCCAGCCGTCACTGGCTCCCCCGATCCGACCCGATTCCCTCTTCCCCCTCCGTCTGCGCGATTCTCGATTCCGATCCCGAAGGGAGGGAGTTCAGAATCGCGTACCGCCCGGTGAGGTCCTCCGTCCAGCGCGTCCGCGCGTCGGCGGGAATGGGGTCCCCGGCGGGAATGTCGATATTCAGGGGGTCCACCGCCGATCCATTCCGGTGCATCTCGTAGTGGAGGTGGGGTCCGGTCGCTTGTCCCGTCATCCCGACGTATCCAATCACCTGGCCCTGCGAGACCCGCCCCCCCGCGCGAAGCCCCGACGCGTATCCGCTCAGGTGTGCATAACGGGTCATGAACCCGTTCGCGTGGCGAATCTCGATCGAATTCCCGTACCCGCCGTTTACCCCTCTGAGTGTGACTGTCCCATCCGCCGTAGCCATGACGGGCGTCCCGGACGCGGCCGCGTAGTCCACTCCTATGTGGGGGCGACTCACGCGGAGGATGGGGTGGAACCGATTCATCGAGAAGGTCGAAGAGATGCGGCGGTACTCGAGAGGGGCTCGAATGAAGGCGCGCCGGAGCGATTCGCCCGCGAGGTCGTAATAGCCGCCGACTTCGTCGCCATGCAGGTCGAACCAGATCGCGTGCAGGGGCGTCCCCGAGTTCACGATCTCGGCCGCGAGGATCCGGCCGCTCCGCATGCTTCCGTCGGGACGCACTTCCCTTTCGAAGGCGAGTCGATAGGAATCCCCATGTTGGATCTGGCGCGAGAAGTCGAGTTGCCACTGGAAGACCCGGTCCATGAGGTGGATCACCTCTGCCCGGTCGGCCCGTGGCATGACCTCGAGGTCCGGATTCAGGACGATCGCGCTCCAGAGGTCTCGTTCGATGATCGCCGCGACCGTGATCGTATCGGTCCAGACCGGCGTCTCGACCAGGGAGGAGCGCCACCCGTATCCGTCTCTCTCCAACCGAACGAGTTCGTCCTTGGACACGGCCACGTCCACGCCGCGCAGCGCCCCGGCCCCCCGGACGAAGCGGAGCACCACCTCGGTGCCGGTTCGGAGGCGCGCCGGGTTCGCGAGCTCCCGGAAGGCGAGGAGAACGCTCTGCTGTTCGTTCGCGGAGAGCGAGGAGCGCTCGAGGACCCCGCCGAAGGTTTGCCCCGAAGCGAGGACCTCGACCCGGATCTCTTCCGCGGAAGCCGCACGGAGCGGAGTCAGAAGGCCGGCGTCGGGGGTGGACGAAAAGACCGGGAGCACGGCGAGGGCACCGACTCCCAGGAATCCTCCCATCCCCATCAGTGCCACGATAGGTTCGCGCACCAGCCGCATGATTCGGTTCATTTGCGCTGCCGCCACCCCTCGGCCGGCAGCGGACCAGGCGTCAGTCCATTTGCCGGCGAATGAATGTGGGAATGTCCAGTTCGCCCAAGTAGCTTCTTTCGACCACGCGCTCCGGAGGCCGCTGGAAGGGAACCACCTCGCGCTGCGGCAATCCTCCGCCGACCGCGATCTTCCGCTCCTCCCGGACCGCCTCGACGGCCACCCGCCCCTCGTGGCGCGGCGCCGGAGACCGGCGAAAATCGGGGCGAATCACCTGCTCGTCCAGCCGATCCTCCGCCGATCCGAATCCCGTGGCGATCACCGTCACCCGAATCTTACCTTCCAACTCGGGATCGTGCACGGCCCCGAAGATAATCTCCGCCTCGTCACCGGCCTCTTCCTGGATAATCGTAGAGATCTGTGTGACCTCGTCAATAGCAAGATCCATTCCACCCGTGATATTGATGAGAACTCCGCGCGCTCCCTTGATCGAGACGTCGTCGAGGAGGGGCGACGATACGGCTTCTTGTGCCGCTTCTACGGCACGATTTTCCCCTTCCCCGAACCCGGAGCCCATGAGGGCCGGGCCCCGGCACGCCATGACCGTCCGGACGTCGGCGAAGTCTACGTTGACCTCTCCGGTAACCCGGATGAGGTCGGAAATCCCCTGGGTGGCGTGGAGGAGGACTTCGTCGGCCTTCTTGAGAGCGTCCTTGAAGGTGGTTCCCTTCCCGACCACGGAGAGAAGGCGGTCGTTCGGGACGACGATCATCGTATCCACGCATCGCTTGAGCTCGGCAAGCCCTTGCTCCGCTTGCCGCATCCGCTTCTTCCCTTCGAAGGCGAAGGGACGGGTCACGATTCCGATGGTGAGCGCACCCATTCCGCGGGCGATCTCGCCGATGATCGGTGCAGCTCCGGTCCCGGTACCGCCGCCCATCCCCGCCGTTACGAAGACGAGGTCAGCGCCCTCGAGCGCGCGTCGGATTTCCTCTTCGGACTCGGAAACGGCCTGACGACCGATCTCCGGACGCGCCCCCGCGCCCAGCCCGCGCGTGAGCTTCTTTCCGAGCTGAATCGTGATGTTGGCCCGCGAACCCTTGAGCGCCTGAGCGTCGGTGTTCGCGGAAATGAACTCGACCCCCTCGAGGTCTTCGTCCACCATCCGGTTGACGGCGTTTCCTCCCGCGCCGCCCACGCCTACCACCTTCATGTGGGCGTTGTTCCGGGTGGTTTCTTCGAATTCGAAGATCATCATCTGCTCCTCCCCTCGATGAGGGTTCATGGGATCCATGTCATGGTCAGAAAAATTCCCGGATCCAGGCCCCGATCCGGGTGACGACTCCAGAAGAGAGCGTCGAGACGCCCTCCCCCGTTTCGTGGAACCGGTCCGCTCCGAAAAGGCAGAGCCCGGTCACCGTGGCGAACCTCGGCCGCCCAACCGAGTCCGCCAGCCCCGACAATCCTTCGTCGGGGATCCCGATTCGAACTGGAGTGGCGAAAACCTGCCCGGCCATCTCCACGATCCCATGGAGAGCGGCGGTCCCTCCCGTGAGCACGATGCCCGCGCCCAGCCGATCCAGGAGTTCGATCCGCTCCAGTTCATCCTGCACCATTCCGAAGAGTTCGTCCAGTCGCTGCTCGACGATGTGTGCGATGAGCTCGCGCGCGACGTGGCGCTTCTGTCCCGGGCTCGGGCCGGGAAGCTCCACGGTCTCTTGCGGATCGACAAGCTGCGTGAAGGCGACGGCGAATTGCTCCTTCGCCTTCTGCGCTTCGGCGAAGGGAACCGACAACCCGCGTACCAGATCGTTCGTGACGGCGTCCCCCCCGATCCGGATGAGCCCGATGTGCCGGATCTTCCCCTCGTAATAGACGACGAGTTGAGTCCCCGCCGCGCCCACCTCCACCATCGCGACTCCCACTTCCTTCTCGTCCTCGGACAACACTGCACGCGCGGTCGCGAGCGGATCGAGGACGAGCGCCTGCACCCGGTAACCCGCACGGGAGACCGCCTTCCGGATGTTGGCGGAGACGGAAGCGGACCCGGTGACGAGGTAGACGTCGGCCTCGAGCCGAACGCCCGACATCCCGATCGGGTCTTTGATCCCGCGCTGGTGATCCACGAGGTACTCTTGCGGGAGCGCGTGGAAGAGTTCTCGGTCGGGAGGAAGCGCGACCGCCCGGGCCACTTCATGCACCCGCCTCAGGTCGTTCGCGGTGATCTCGTCTCCCGCCACCGCCACGACTCCAAGCGACGACTGCGACTGGACATGGTCGCCCCCGATTCCGGCCCAGACCCGGTCCACGGTGACGCCCGCCATCAGCTCGGCCTCCTCCATCGCGCGCTGGATCGTCTCCGTCGTCTCCTCGATGTGGGTGACGACCTCCCGCCGCACCCCGCTGGTGCGCGCCTGCCCCACTCCGAGAATCTTGAGCTCGGGGCGCCGGCGTCCGTCGCTCACCAGCTCGCCGATGACCGCGCACGTCTTGGTCGTCCCGATGTCGAGCCCCGTGATCAGATTGGCCCGCATGGTCAGCGCGCCCTCCCCGGCGAGAGACGCACCACGACCTGGTCCGCGAAGCGCAGGTCCACCGCGGCGGGGGTGCGTTCGGGGTGCCGCTCCCGTATGTCCGCGAGGACGGCGAGCCCCTCCTGAAGGCGGCGGGCCGTGAGCGGGATCCGGTAAACCAGGGTGACCCCCGACTCGAGCCTCACCATCACGTCGCCCCAGAGGTCGAAAGCGACGTCCGACAACGTCGCCGCGACCTTCGGATCCAGCCCTTCGATTGCCGAGAGCTCCGAAACGAGGGCGCGCAACTGGGTGGCGGTAAGGAGGGGGCCGTGCCCGGCCGGGTCGCGACGCGGATGCACGAGGGGGAGGTCCAGCCTGTGCGTGGCCGGGTCGATCGGGAGGAGCACCCCCTCCGCGTCGAGGGGAACGAGCGTCGGATTCGGGAAGAGCGCGACCGGCTCCCGCTCGGTGACATGTACGACGAGCCGGCCGGGGATCCTCCTCGTGATGCGGACCCCCGCGATGCCGGGGTGCGCGCGGAGCCGTGTCTCCGCGGCGTTCAGGTCATCCCAGAGGTTCGCCCCGTCGGGGATCGCCACCGCGTCGCGGACTTCGGCCGCATTCAGATACCGGTTCCCTTCCACGGCGACCTCGGAGACCTCGAACGCCTTGATGCCGGAGAGGACCTCTCGGAAACTCGGCGCGAAAACGGCGAGAGCCATCGCGAAGGTGACGACGAGGAGAAGCCGCATGCCTTTACGCATGCGCACTCCCGGCGTGAGCCGGGTGCAGGCGCTCCGCTAGCGCCGGACCCACCTTCTCGATCGAGCCGGCCCCGAGGGTGAGGCAGAGGTCGCCGGGGCGAAGCCACGCCGCGAGTGCCGCGGCGAGGTCGTCCAGGCGGGTGTGCAGAATGACCTCCCTCACTTTCCCGCCGTCGTCCGCGGCTCTCTCGACCTCCCGCGCCAGAAAGGCTCCGTCCACTCCCGGAATCGCCGGCTCCCGCGCAGGGTAGATCTCGGCCATCCAAACCACGTCCGCGGTCGCCAGGACACGAGCGAACTCCTGAGCGAAGTCGCGCGTCCGCGTGTAGAGGTGCGGCTGAAATACGGCGACGAGCCGGGAGTCGGGGAAAAACTGCCGCCCCGAGGCGATCGCGGCCGCAAGCTCCGTCGGATGATGCGCGTAGTCATCCACGACGGTGATTCCGCCGAACTCGCCGAGCCGATGGAAGCGGCGGGCGACCCCGGTGAAATCGGCGAGCGCGCTCCGGATCGCCTCCCAATCGGCCCCCATCGCACGCGCCGCGGCCGCCGCGCCGAGAGCGTTTTTTGCGTTGTGCGCGCCGGGGATGGGGACCGCGAGCGTGCCCCGGTTCCGCCCATCTTCGACGACGCGAAACCGGGTGAGCGAGGCCGAGGTTTCGAGGGCCTCGCCGCGGAACTGGCTCCCGGCCGCAAAGCCGAAGCTCCGACCCTCCACGGCGAGCCCCGCGAGGAGGCTCGAGGCGCCGGAATCGTCCGCGCACGCGAGCACGGTGCCGCCCTCCCGCACTCCATCGAGAAAGGTACGGAATCCGGCGCGGACTCCGTTGAAGTCGCCGTACACGTCGAGGTGATCCGGCTCCATGTTCGTGACAACCGCGACGGTGGGACGGAGGTGGTGGAAGGAGCGGTCGTATTCGTCCGCTTCGACGACGTAGAGTCGGTCGCTTCCGGGCCGGAGATGTCCGCCCCATGCCGTCACCCACCCGCCGACGAATCCGGTGGGTTCCTTCCCCGCCCGTGCGAGGATCTCGGTCGTCATCGCGGTGGTGGTCGTCTTCCCATGTGTCCCGGCGATCGCCACGACATCGCCCGCGTTCACCCATTCGCCGAGCGCCCGCGCCCTCTTGAGGACGGGAACGCCCCGCTCCCGGGCCCGGGCGAGTTCGGGGTGATCGGGCGGAATCGCGGCCGTCGTGACGAGCGCGGCAACCCCCTCCACATGCTCCGGACCATGCCCCTGGAAGACGGTCACACCGAGTTTCTTGAGCGGCTCGAGAGAACCCCCGGGCGCGGTGTCACATCCCGTTACGCGTCCCCCCTGCCGGACCATCGCTTCGGCCAAAGCGCACATCCCCGCCCCCCCGATCCCCATGAAATGGACGGTCCCCCCGCGCATGAGCTCCCGCACGCCGGTGCCGCTCACCGGGCCACCTCGGCAAGAGGAGAGGGGAGAAGCGCATCGAGCGCGCGCGCGATCTCATGCACGGCCTGCGGGCGTCCTCGCTCGCGGGCCGCCCGCGCCATCTTCTCCCGCCCTTCCGGATTCGAAAGGAGGCCCCGCACCGCGTCCCAAAGGATCGCGCCGGTCGTCTCCGACTGACGGAGATGGAGGGCGGCGCCGGCCTCGCGGAGCGCCTCGGCGTTCTGCCTCTGGTGGTCGGCGGCGGCGGTGGGTAGCGGGATCAGAATCGCGGGAATGCCCCAGGCCAGGAATTCGGATGTCGCCATCGCGCCCGCGCGGCTCACGGCGAGGTCCGTCGCGGCGAGCGCGAGCGGCATCTCGTCAATGTAACCGAGAGCATGGACCCAGGAAGGCGATCCGAGCGCCGCGAGCCCGGCCTGGATCCGCACGAAGTGCGTGGGTCCCGTCCCCCAAAGGATCTGCGTCTCCGGACCCCGCTCGATCCGCCCCTCTACGACCCCAGTCACCGATTCGAGGACCGAGGCATTCAGCGCCTCGGAACCCTGGCTCCCCCCCACGACGAGAACCACGGGAGCGCTCGGGTCGAGTCCGAAGGCACGCGCTGCGTCCTCCCTCTTGACCGGGACGGGGGGGCGCACCGGATTTCCGGAGATCCGCGCCTTCCCGCGGGAACTGCGGGGAAGGACGGCGACGGCCTCCGGGAAGGCGAGGTGGACCTCGCGCGCAAAGAGGGAGAGGACGCGGGTCGTGAGCCCGGGGACCGAGTTCTGCTCCTGGAGAACGAGGCGGGTCCGGGTCAGGATGGCGACGAGCCCGGCGGGTCCCCCCGCATATCCTCCGGTTACGACCACGAGGCGGGGCCGCAGCCGATGAAAGGTCTCGGCCACCTGCGCGAGGGCGGTCCCGAGGAAGCGGATCACTCGAAGATTCCCAAGGAGCGCGCCGCGGCGCGCCCCTTCCACGGGGACGAGAAGGTGCTCGACCCCGCGATCGGGAAGGACGCGAGCTTCCACGCCCCGCTGCGCGCCGATGAAAAAGGGGCGGACGTCGGGGCGGCGCTCCACGAGAGCTCCGGCGAGAGCGAGCGCCGGATACAGATGTCCACCGGTACCGCCGCCCGAAAAGATCGCAACGATGCGCTCCGTCATCCCGAGGTCCTCCCAGGATCCGCGCTTCCGCGCGCGATGGAAATGAGCATCCCCACGGCGGCCAGAATCACGAGGAGGTTCGACCTCCCGTACGACACGAGCGGGAGGGAGAGCCCCGTGGGCGGCAGGAGCCCGAGCCCGACGCCCATGTGCAGGAAGGCGTGCAGGGCGATCAGGCTCGTGAGCCCGATCGCGAGGAGCTCCCCGAAGGGGTCCCCGGCCCGCCGCGCGATCCGGAATCCGACCAGGACCAACGCGAGGTAGAGGACGAGGAGAAAGGCCACGCCGAGAAGCCCCCACTCTTCACCGATCATCGAGAAGATGAAGTCGTTGTGCGGTTCCGGAAGGAAGCCGAACTTCTGGCGCCCAGCCCCGAAGCCGACGCCCGCGATCCCGCCCGAGCCGAGCGCGATGAGAGATTGGTGGATCTGATAACCCGCGTTCGTCGCGTGGGCCTCCACGTCCCGGAAGGCGATGAGGCGCTCGAGCCGGAATCCGGATCCGAGTTGCGCCACCGCGAGCGGGAGGAGCCCGATCCCGAGCGCGACGAAGTGCCCGATGCGCGCCCCCGCCGCAAAAACGGTGATCGCCCCCGCCGCGCCGACGACAAAGGCGGTCGAGAGATCGGGCTGGAGGAGGATCGGCGCGATCGTGATGCCCCAGACGAGGAGAAAGGGGAAGAGTCCCTTCGTCAGGCTTCGGAACTGCCCGCTTTTCTTCACCGCGAGATGCGCCGTCCAGATGATGACGGCGAGCTTCGCGATCTCCGAGGGCTGGAAGGAAATTCCGAGCTCGAGCCAACGGCGAGCGCCGTTCGTCGGTGGGGCGATCGCTTGCGTCCAGGGAAGGACGAGGAGAAGGAGGCAGATCCAGGTCGCCACGAGGAGAGGCCAGGCGACGTGGCGCCACCAGCCGTGCGGAACCCGCGCGCACGCGACGAGGATGAAGAGCCCGACGGCCGCTCCCGCGGTCTGACGCAAGACGTAGAAGGTGTCGGCGAAGTCCTGCCTCTGCGCAAGAAAGGACGAGGCGGAATAGAGGTTCACGAGGCCGAAGCAGAGGAGGACGAGAGTGACCCCGGCGAGGACGGCCGGCTCCCACCCGCGCCCGATTCCGGTGTCCGGAAAGGAGGGCGGGACCAAGGAACCGAGGTCGGTCCGGAGCGGGGTCATCGCTCGCCGCCTTCGCGCGAAGATCCGAGCAAGCTCGCGAGCTCCGCGAACCGCCTCCCCCGCGCCTCGTAACCCTCGAATTCATCGAAGGAGGAGCAGGCGGGGGCGAGGAGCACCGCGTCCCCGGCCTCGGTGACCGATCCCGCGAGCGCGACGGCCTCTTCGAGTCCCCCCGCGACGTGAAGAAGTACGGGGGCCTTCCGCGACGAGCTCGCCTCCTTCTCTCCGAGTGCCTCCGCCAATTCTCTTCCGAGCCGCGCCGCCGCGGCCCCGTACATCACCACCGCGCGTGACTTGCCGGACAGCGCCCGCCCGAGTGGGCGGAAGTCCTCGCCTTTGTCCTTTCCCCCGAGGAGGAGGACGAGAGGGCGTTCCATGCTCCGGATCGCGCTGAGCGAGGCGGCGACGTTCGTCGCCTTCGAGTCGTTCACCCAGAGGACGCCCCCCCCGTCGAGGACCGGCTCCAGCCGGTGCGGGAGAGGCCGGAACGACCGGAGCCCCTTCCGGATTCCCTCCGGGTCGGCCCCGGCGAGACGCGCCGCGAGGGAAGCGGCGAGGGCATTCATGACGTTGTGTCGCCCCAGGAGCTGGAGCTCCCCACGAGGGAGGAGGGGCGCCTCGTCCCCACCCTCCTCACCCCTCGATCCACCCACGGCAAGCGTGAGGACCCCGTCCCGCACGTAAGCCGACGGCGACGGCTTTCCTCGCGATCCATTCGTCCCGGCCCGCTCGTTCCCGGGCGAAGCCCAGGTGAAAAGATGCCGCACGCCGGCCGCGCTGCCGGGAAGCGCCAGGGTCGCGGGGTCGTCCCCGTTCAGCACCCAGAGGCTCGACTCTTTCGCGTTCCGGAAGAGAAGCGCCTTGTCCGCGAAATACGTCGTCGTGTCCGGGTAACGATCCAGATGGTCCGGCGCGAGGTTCGTCACCACGCCGATCTCCGGCGCAAAGCTCAGGGTGTCCGCGAGCTGGAAGGAGCTCATCTCGAGGACGTACCACGCCGGAGGCGGATCGAGCAGCGCCAGATCCGAAGCCGGTGGCGCGAGCGACCCTCCGACATTCCCCCCGAGCGCAGCCGTGATTCCCGAGCTCTCGAGGAGGTGCGCCGTCAGTGAGGAGGTCGTCGTTTTCCCATTCGTGCCCGTGATGGCGATCAGTGAACCCGAGTAGAACCGAACGGCAAACTCGGGTTCGGAGATCCATCGGACGCCCCTCGACCGGAGAGCCGCGAGCACAGGAGTGTCCGGGGCGATTCCTGGGGATACCACCACCAGGCGGGACGCTTGGATCCGGTCGAGGTCGTGGGATCCCAGCTGGACTTCGGCTCCCAGGAGTTCGAGCTCACGTCCACGAGCTGCAACGCGAGGGTTGGTCGAGACGTCCGAGACATAGACGGTTTCTCCTTTCGTGAGGGCCAGGCGCGCGGCGGAGATTCCGCTCGCTCCCAGGCCGATGATCGAAACCGAGGCTCCCATCAGCGGATCTTCAGCGTGCTGAAGGCGACGAGGGCGCAGAGGATTCCCAGGATCCAGAAGCGGACCACCACCTTCGTTTCCGACCATCCTGCTTTTTCGAAGTGGTGGTGTACCGGAGCCATGAGAAAAAGCCGCTTCCCTTCCCCCGTGCGGCGGCGGGTGTACTTGAACCAGCCCATCTGCAGCATGACCGAGAGCGCTTCGGCGACGAAGACGCCGCCCACGATCGCGAGGAGGAACTCGGCCTTGAGCAGAATGGCGAGGACGGCGAGCGCTCCCCCGAGGGCGAGCGACCCCGTGTCGCCCATGAAGACCTCGGCGGGGTGGGCGTTGAACCAGAGGAATCCCACCGCGCCACCGGCGAGCGCGGCCGCGAAGACGGCGAGTTCCCCCGAGCCGGGAAGGTAAAAGAGCCCGAGGTAGGCGGAGGTATCCACGCGGCCGATCAGGTAGGCGAAGATCCCGAAGGTCGCGAGCGCGACCGCCCCCAGCCCCGCGGCGAGCCCATCGAGCCCGTCGGTGAAGTTCACCGCATTCGCCGACCCGGAGATGATGAAAGAGACGAAGGCCACGTAGGCCGGAGGCCAGAAGGCCGCGGCCCACCCGTCGAAGAACGGAACCATCGTCCAGGTCGGCTGGACGGGCGAGATCGGGTGGAAGAGGAGGAAGAGCCCGAGGGCGATCCCGAAGGAGAACTGCCCCACGAGCTTGTAGAACGCGATCAGCCCCTTCGGGTGGTTTCGCACCACCTTCAGGTAGTCGTCCATGAAGCCGATCGCCCCCATCCAGAGGAGCGTGAGGAAAGCGAGGACGACGTACCAGTTCGTGAGCTGCGCCCAGAGAAGGGTGGAGATCGCGGCCGATCCGACGATCAGGCTCCCGCCCATGGTGGGCGTCCCGGCTTTCTTCAGATGGGTTTCGGGGCCTTCGGTCCGAACCACCTGGCCCACGCGAAGCTCGCGCAGCCACCGGATCGTTCTCGGTCCCGCCAGAAAGGCGATGACGAATGACGTCACGACCGCGCCTGCGGACCGGAACGTCAGGTAGTTGAAGACGTTGAAGATGATGTGGAAGTCCGCGAAGCGCGGGAGGAAGTGATAGAACATTCAGCCTTCTCCCCCGAAGTCCGCCTCGAAGCGGTCGAGGAGTCCCTCCATCGCCACGCCGCGCGATGCCTTCAAGAGGACCGTCTCGGATCCGGTGAGGCGCGGAAGGAGCGCGGCGTATCCCTCCTCGATCGTCTCGGCCGCCAGGAGCGCGGGGTGCTCGGAACCACGCCCACGGGAGAGCACCCGCGCAGGATCCGCGAACGCGCCGGAGGCGACGATGAGGTCCAGAGGGAGAGCGAGGGCCCGTTCCAGCACGGCGCGGTGAAGGCGACCTGTCTCTTCACCCAGCTCGAGCATGGTCCCCAGGAAGGCGATCCGCCCCCTCGCGCCCGGGAGTTCGGCCAGGAGGTCGAGCGCGGCCGCGACGGACTGCGGATTCGCGTTGTAACAATCCAGGAGGAGGGTCAGGCCTCCGACGCGCCGCACTTCGCCTCGGAGCGACCCCGCCCGCACTTCCGACGCCCCACGGACGGCGGCGTCGAGCCTCGCGCCGAGGGAGCGGGCCATGACGAGGGCCAGGAGGAAGTTCCGCGCCCCATGCCGTCCCGGAACGGGCGCGGTGATCTCGCGGTCCCAGAGTCGGAAGCGGAAGCGCCCCTCTTCGTCCGGCTCGGCGTGGAGCTCCGCGCGCAGCTCCGCGTCGGCGAGGGACGTGAATCCGGCGACCTGCACGTCCGGCCTCATCGCCCGCGCCTCGCGAGGAAGCTCTTCGGGGACATCCCCCACGACGATGGGCCCGCCGGTGCGTGTTCCCCGGGTCAGATCCAATTTCTCCCGCAGGACTCCCTGGAAGGAACCGAGCCCTTCGAGATGAGCCTCGCTGACCGTGGTCACCACTGAGGCGTCAGGCTCGCTGACCGTGGTCAGGATCGCAATCTCCCCCGGTTCACTCGTCCCCATCTCGAGGACCAGGATCTCCGTGGTTTCGGGCGTCCCGAGCAAGGTCAGGGGAACGCCCACCCGATTGTTCAGATTCCCCCGTGTGGCGTGGACTCGGTACGATGGGGCGAGAGCCGCGGCGAGGAAATTTTTCACGGTCGTTTTTCCCGCCGACCCGGTGACCCCCACCACTCGCGCCGGAAGAGCCCGCCGACGGTACCGCGCCAGGGCGCCGAGCGCCGTGAGCGTGTCGTCCACCCGGTACAACGTGAGCGCGGAGTCCGGCTCGACCGAGCGTGAGACGATCGCGCCCCGCGCTCCCCGGGCCACTGCCTCGCCCACGAAGTCGTGGCCGTCGAAACGCTCACCGGTGAGCGCGACGAAGAGTTGCCCGGTCGAAACCGAGCGAGTGTCGGTCGAGACACCGGTGAAGGCGAGCCGCGGATCGGCACCCGCTTCCCCGATCCCGAGTGCATCGCGCACCCGGGCATCCGTCCAAGTGAAGCCGTGGGTCAAGCGGCCCTCCCGTCGTCCAGGAGCTCACGGACGATTTTCCGCTCGTCGAAGGGGCGCTTCTCCGTCCCGATGACCTGGTAGGTCTCGTGTCCTTTCCCGGCGAGGAGGATCGCATCCCCCGGCTCGGCGACTTCGAGCGCCCGCGCGATCGCCTTCCGTCGGTCGGTGATCCGCTCGTAAGTCGCCCCGACCATCCCGGCAAGAATCTCCGCGATGATCGCTTCGGGGTCCTCGGTGCGCGGATTGTCGGAGGTGACGATGAGCACGTCGGCGCCGGCGACCGCGACTTTCCCCATCTCCGGGCGCTTCGCGCGGTCCCGGTCTCCCCCGGCGCCGAAGACGAGGATGAGCCGCCCCGGGTAAAGGGGACGGAGCGTTTCGAGCACGCGGCGGAGCGCGTCCGGGGTGTGTGCGTAGTCGAGGATGACGGGAACCGGCTCGCGCACCGTCACTTCGAGGCGCCCGAGGGGTGGCGGTGCGTCCGCCAGCGCCGCGGCTCCCTCGTCGAGACTGACACCCATGAGAAGTCCCGCCCCGAGGGCGGCGACTGCATTCTCGATGTTGAATCGACCGAGGAGGGGAAGGGACACCGCTGCATCGTCTTCACCCCACCGCACCCGAAAGCGGCTCCCTTCCCCCGTCAGATCCACGTTCTCGGCCACCAGATCGGGGAGGCGCTCACCCTCGCACGGGGGCACCCCCGCCACCTCATCCCCCTCGATCCGTCCGATCAGAAGTCGTTCCTTCACCGGAGGAAGTCCGGACCAGGCCGGATCTCCCCCGTTCACCACGACGCCCCCGCCTGCACGAACCAGGAGGAGAAGCCGGGCCTTCGCATCCCGGTACGCCGCGAAGCTCTTGTGATAGTCGAGGTGATCGCGCGTAAGGTTCGTGAAGACGGCCGCCTCCACCTCGAGCCCATCGAGCCGCCGCTGATCGAGCGCGTGGGAAGAGGCCTCCATTGTGACCGTGGTCATCCCTTTTTCGACCAACCATTCGAGGGCGTTCGCCAGCTGCACGGGGCCAGGGGTCGTGAGCCCGCCCGAACCCGGGACGACCTCTCCGTCCGGGCCCACGGTGCCGAGTGTCCCCATCGCGGCCGCCGGTCCGAGCGTACCGAGGAGATGACGCGCCAGGAGCGCCGTCGTCGTTTTTCCGTTTGTCCCCGTCACGGCGGCGACGCGGAGGTGACGAGTCGGCTCACCCGCCAGGAGGTGGGCCAGGATGGCGGCGGCCCGACGCCCGTCGTTCACCCGGATCTGCGGGATCGGCGCCTCGACGAAGCGCTCGACGACAGCCGCCGCCGCGCGGCGTTCGGCAGCCTCCGCCACGAAGTCGTGTGCGTCCGTTGCCGTCCCTTTCCAGGCCAGGAAGAGCTCGCCCTCTCCGATTCGCCCCGATTCCTGTGCCGCGGCGGCGACCGCCAGTTTTCCCGGTCCCTGAAGCTCGGCCTCGAGTCCGGCCCCCTTCAGGGCCTCGACCAGCCGATCGAGCGTCAGGGGCGACCTAATCATCGGCGCCCCTCGTGACTTTGGGAGGTCCGGGTGCGACGACGGGAAGGAGCCGGATCGTGTCCCCGAGAAGAACGAGTGTCCCGGGAGAGGGGACGGTTCCGGTCACGGTTCCGGCCGACTCCCAGATCACCGAGAGCCCCATCGAGTGGAGCCGCCTTGCCGCCGCGCGGGGAGAGAGCTCCCGCACGTCGGGCACCGAGATCCGCCCGTTGACCACGGGTGGGGGCGAGGGCGCAACCTCGACGGGCTCGGCCAACGCGGCGGCGACCACGGGCACCGAGGACCGTGGAAGGCGTTGCGCCGCGGCGATCGCTGCGAGCGCCTCGCGGTCGAGGGGCGGACGGCGTGCCGCGAGGATGGCCTCCATGGTGGCGCGGGTCACCGGCGCCGCCGTCGCTCCGCCGTAATAGGCCCCCTGTGGACGCTCCAGCTTCACGTAGATGACGAGCTGGGGTTGTTCGGCCGGGAAAAACCCGACGAAGGAGGCCACGTAAGCTCCCTCTTCGTACCCACCCGCTCCGTAAGCGCGCGCCGTTCCACTTTTCCCGGCAACCGCGAAGGACGCGAGGCGCGCCTGGGTGCCTGTTCCCGTCTCCACGGCACCCACGAGGGTCGCTGTGATCTCCTCCGCGATCTCCTCCGAAAGCACACGTCGAACGGGCTCCGGGTCGAAGCGCTGGATCACGCGCCCCGACTCGTCACGGATTTCCAGCACGAGTCGGGGCTCCATGAGGACCCCGCCATTCGCGATCGCGCCGTACGCCATCGCCATCTGGATCGGGGTCACGTTGATCTCGTAGCCGATCGCGAGCGACGCCGCCGACTGGGAGGACCAGGAGGACGGACGCCGGAGGACCCCGCTCGCCTCGCCGGGAAGTGCGATCCCGGTCGGCACACCGAAACCGAAGTCGCGGAGGCCTTCGAATTGCTCGTTTGGATCGAGACTCTGCGCGAACTTGGCGATCCCCACGTTGGACGAGACTTGGAGTGCCCGCGCGAGCGTCAGCATTCCACCGACAGGCGCGACATCCTGGATGGTGCGGCGGTTGATCACCCAGGATCCCATTCCGGTGTCCACGGAGTCCGCCAGCTCGGCCCGCCCCTCGCGGAGGAGGGTCGCCACTGTGAAGGGCTTGAGGGTCGAACCCGGCTCGTACGGGGTGTTGATCCCCGCCAGGCCGGTCTCTCCGTCGCGGAGCGAAGCGAGCGCCAGGATCTCTCCCGTCCATGGCTCGGTGACGATGAGATCGCCGCCCCGCGCGCCCGTGTTCTCAACGGCTTCGAGGAGCGCCTCGTGCGCGATCTCCTGGAGCGCGGTGTCGAGGGTGAGAACGACCGTGCCCCCCGCCGCGGGAGCGCGCGTGACCCAGGTTTCTCCGGGGATCGCCCGCCCCTCGGAATCCCGCGCGACGATCTCGGTCCCCGGGGTCCCCTCGAGCAGGTCCCCGAATTCTTGCTCGATTCCTCCCGTCCCGACCCCGTCCACGACGCCGCCCAGAACCCCTTTGAAGAGATCGTCGTGCGGATAGGCGCGGCGCAGCTCCCGCTCGATGTAGATCCCCCGCGCTCCGGAGAGCGCATCCCGCACCGCCGGGGGAAAACGTCCGGGAATGGTAACCCAGCGACGGGAATCGTTGGTGTAACGGCGAGCCTGTGCGGGAGAGAGGTCGAGCGCCGCGGCCAGGAGCTCTGCGGCTTGTCCTCGGTCGGTCAATTCGTGCGGCGCGAGCGCCACTCGGAAGGTCTCGTGCGACAGTGCGAGGTAGAGTCCCTCGCGGTCGAAAATCGCTCCGCGGGGAGCCGCGACCTCGCCCAACATCTGGTGCTGGCGTTCCGCTTCCTCGCGCCATTCCGTGCCCTCGAGTACCTGGAGCTCGACGGCACGCGCGAAAAGGAGCGCTCCACCGAAGACCCAGGCTCCGAGGAGAATCCTCCGCCGCCATTCGAGCGTGCGCTCTGAGGGGAAACCGTTCCCGGTCGGAGCAGCCCGTTTTCGGTTGGTCGAGCGCTGCGGCTTCGTCGAAGAGCGGCGCGTCATGGCTCGGTCCCCGAGAGGAGAACGATCTCTCCGGACGCGTCGTTCGGCCGACGCATGCCGAGGCGCTCGCTCGCGGTGCGTAGGACCCTTCCCCGGCTCTCGAGAGCCTGGATCCGCGTCTCGAGGTCGGTCCGCTCCGCCTCGAGAAGCGAGATCTCCCGACGGAGACCGTCGAGTTCCGCCAGCTCTTCAAGCGCCCGAGCCTGACGCCAGGTCACGAGGCTGAGCGAGGCGAGGAGGAGCGCCGCGGCCAGCGCCACGAGAAGGGGGTTCGCGGATCTCATGCCGCCTTCCTCCAGGCCCTCAGCCGCGCACTTCGTGCGCGAGGGTTCGCCTCGACTTCGTCTTCGTCGGGGCGGACGACGCGGCGGGTGATGAGAGTCCCGGACGCCTTCCCCCCGCAGAGGCAAACGGGGAGCTTGGGGGGACAGACGCAGCCCTGGCTCCAGGACTGGAAGGCCTGCTTTACCCGCCGGTCCTCCAGAGAGTGGTAGGAGATCACGGCCAGAATCCCGCCCGGGCACAGCGCCTCCTTGAGGGCGGGGAGCGCGGCCTCGAGGACCTCGATCTCCCTGTTCACCTCGAGTCGCAGGCTCATGAAGCAACGAGCCTTCTCTTTGATCGTGGGCGGCCGCCGAAAGGCCTTCTCCATCGCTTCGATGAAGTCAGCCGCGACGCGAAAGGGGCGGTCGCCCCGAAGTAGAGTTACGGCCTTCGCGAGCCGTCGCGCCTGGGGCTCCTCCCCGTATTCACGGAAAATCCGCCGGAGCTCCTCCTCCTCCCACCCGTTCAGGACGTCGGCAGCCGTCGGCCCGGCGCCTTTCGCGCCCGTCATTCTCATGTCGAGTGGAGCCTCGGGCCGAAAGGTGAATCCCCGCGCGTCGCGATCGAGCTGGTGTGCGCTCACTCCCAGGTCGAGCAGGGCCCCCGCCAGCTTCGGCCCCTCGTCGGCCGCGGAGCGGGCCGCCTCCTCGAACCCTCCCTCAAAGAATCGAACCCGCCCCTCGTGGCGCCCCACGTTCACTCGCGCCGCCGCCAGCGCCTCGGGGTCCCGATCCACCGCGAGGATCCGGCACTCCGGATATCGCTCGAGAAGCGCGAGGGTGTGGCCGCCGCCCCCAGCGGTTCCGTCCATGATCTCCCCGCGCCCCGCGGGCTCCATCAGATTGACGACCTCCCGGACCAACACCGGCTGATGGTGGAAGTCTTTCGCCAAGAGCCTCCCCGGTCAGCCGAAGATCCGGTGCATCTCCGCCGCCCGCTCCGCATCCTCCGGCACTTCGTCGGGGTGCCGGTCCAGGAACGTCTTTGGATCCCAGACCTCGATCCGGTCCATCGCACCGATGAGGAGAACCGCCCCCTTCAGCCCAGCGCGCTCTTTCAGCCACCCGGGAATCAGGATGCGCCCCTGCTTGTCGGGCTCCACTTCGGTCGCCCGCGAGGTCACGTCGCGGAGCACTTGCGACAGATCGGCACGGGTACGGCGCAGTTCGAGGAGCCGCTCCTTGACCTCGCCCCACACCTCTTCTGGAAAGAGGGTGAGGTGGGTGCGCTCCCACTGGAGGAGAACGAAGCGGGTGCCCTGGGCCTTGTGGCGATAATCGGCCGGCAGGCTCACCCGCCCTTTCTGATCCAGCTGGTATTCAAACCGCCCGAGAAACCCCGTCACGCTCCCCCTTGAGTGGGTGCAAGTGGGTTAGAGTGGTAAGTTGTGGCAACGACTGGGACAACTTAGGGAGTGGTCCCATGGGGGTCAAGAGTCTTGTCGGAAGCGGGATTTCGGGGGGTCACCAGGGGGGGAAATCGAAGGGGGGGGGGGG